>JAKLPV010000053.1 GCA_022013685.1 Anaerolineae bacterium | reverse complement strand
GCTCTGTCAGCACATCCAGCCCGGTGATGCCGAAATCCACACTGCCATTCCGAACTGAAATAACGATGTCGGTGGGGCGTTGGAACAGGACAGTGACGCCGGGCAGGGCCGGGAAGCTGGCTTCATACTGGCGCGGGTTGGGTTTGTAGATATTAAACCCACAGGCCGAGAGAAAGTTGAGTGCGTCTTCGGAAAGGCGGCCCTTGGACGGCAGGGAAAAACGAATGGGGCGGGTGGATGACATAAAACCTCGAGATTGAGAATTGGTTTGGTGGCTGGAGATTGGAACGCTGAATTACCGATTACCAAAATAAAAGCCCCCGGCTTGAGACCGAGGGCTTGGGTAATACGATTGGTTAGTATGCGAAACTAACCTGCTCTCCGGTCAGGCAGGGGGAATACAAAATGATGATGGTGGAGGGACAAGGTCGGTTTCATTATTCGCGTGATTGTACTCGCTGACGAAAGATTCGTCAACAACTTATTTCTGATGTTCGTCGTCGGTGGCGCGAAATTCTTTGATTTGCCCGGTGGCCACGAAAACAGTGCGCTCACAGATGTTCGTAACCCGGTCGGCCATACGCTCCATGTTGTGGGCAGCCCAGAGCAGGAAATTGGCGCGCTCAATGGTGGTCGGGTCTTGGATGATGATGGTCATCAGCTCGCGGTAGATCTGGTTGTAGAGGCCATCTACTTCATCGTCTTCCAGCGGGATGGCGCGGGCTGTTTCAGCGTCCATCATGACAAAGGCGGCTAGAGCGCGGTGGAGCATATCGGCGGCTTTATCAGCCATGCGCGGCAGGTCGATGAGCGGTTTGAGCAAGGGCATACCGGCCATGCGGATATTGATGGTGGCAATGCCTTTCGCATAGTCTCCCATGCGTTCCAGTTCTGAAGCGACATCGAGTATGGAGGCCAGCAGGCGCAGATCAATGGCCATTGGCTGTTGGGTGGCGATCAAAATCATAACTTTGTTTTCAATTTCAAAACGCTTTTCGTTAATTTTCTCGTCTTTTTCGTAGATCGCTTCAGAAGCCTCAATATCACGTTTTTTCAGGGCATTCATTGATGCGATAACGGCTTCCTCAACCATGCTGCCAAGAAGCAGGATTTCATCTTTTGCGTGTTGCAGTTCTTGGTCAAATGTTTTTCGTATTACCATCATAACCTTCTTCCTGATCAAATAAGTTTTTAATATTACCCGATTATGCTATTTTTGACGGCTCAATCCCGAAGTGTCAGGGACCAGTCCTTGCTCGCTCAACCAGGATTGGATTTTTTCGGCCATCTGATCGCGAATGGCGCGCACTTTGGCTAGGATTTCATCCGGTGTGCCTTCGACGGCAGCCGGATCTTCAAAGGGCCAGAACATGTGCTTGCCCATGCTTAGAAAAACGCGCGGGCATTTCTCTTCGGCCGCACCGCAGACGGTGACTGTATAGGCAAAGGTTACTTTTCCAAGATACTCGTTGACGCTTTTGGAGTGTTGTTCCTCCATCGGTAGGCCAATTTCGTTCATAACGGTACGCACAACCGGGTGGATTTCGCCTTTGGGTTCCAGTCCGGCGCTGAAAACGTCGAAATGGTCATTGGCAAAGGCGCGTAAAAACGCCTCTCCCATCTGACTGCGGGCCGAGTTACCCGTGCAAAGGAATAAAAATTTCGGTTTACTCATTTTATCCAAACCTTCCTGTTACGTAATCTTCAGTACGTTTGTCGCCGGGGCGGGTGAAGATGATGTCGGTTTTGTCGTATTCGATGACGGTGCCCGAGCGGGTATCTCCGTGGAGCATCATCATGGCGGTGAAGTCAGAGACGCGCGCGGCCTGCTGCATGTTGTGGGTAACAATGATGATGGTGTAATTCTGTTTGAGTTCCTGCATCAGTTCTTCGATGCGCAGGGTTGAGATGGGGTCGAGGGCCGAGGCGGGCTCGTCCATCAGGATGATTTCGGGCTGGATGGCAATGGTGCGGGCGATGCACAGGCGCTGCTGCTGGCCGCCGGAGAGGGCGTAGGCGCTCTCTTTGAGCTTGTCCTTGACTTCATCCCATAGCGCCGCGGCCCGCAGGGATTGCTCGACCAGTTCGTCCATGTTGCCTTTGAATCCATTGATGCGCGCGCCCCATGAAATGTTCTCATAGATCGATTTCGGGAAAGGGTTGGGCTTCTGAAAAACCATCCCGATGCGGCGGCGAACTTCGACCGGATCGATTTCCTTGCTGTACAGGTTGGTTCCGTGCAGCAGAATCTCGCCATTGACGCGGCTGGTAGGCACAAAATCGTTCATGCGATTGAAGGCGCGCAGCAAGGTTGATTTGCCGCAGCCCGATGGACCGATGATGGCGGTGATTTTGCCTTTTTCGATTTGCAGGTTGACATCTGTAACGGCTTCAAAGGGACCGTAAAAGATGCTCAGATCATGGGTTTCGATGGCATATTGTTGTGAATTTTCAGGTTGCATGTTTTTCTCTCTCGCTTAGTAACGCCGCTGGAAGCGGTTGCGTAACAGGATGGCGGTTGCGTTGAGGGTCAGGAGCAAGACCAGCAGAACGAGGATCGCTGCTGCCGCAATGGCATGAAACTCTCCCTGGGCGCGCGATGTCCACTGATAGATTTGGATCGGCAGGGCGGTGAACTTGCTGAACGGCCCACTTGGGTCGATGCTGATAAAGGTCGAAGCGCCAACGATGATCAGCGGGGCGGTTTCTCCCACTGCGCGTGACATGGCCAGAATGCTGCCGGTCAGAATGCCTGGCAGGGCATTCGGCAGGACATGGCTCCAGACCGTTTGCCAGCGGGTTGCGCCGACTCCGTAGGCTGCCTGGCGGATCGAATCGGGCACGGCTTTGATCGCTTCCTGGGCATTGATAATGACCAGCGGTAACACCAGAATGCCCATGGTCAGCCCGGCGGAGAGGATGGTGCGGCCGTTCGAATCGGTCACGCCGAACAGCGCACCGCTGGTCAGGGCTTCCAACGTGCGCACGAAGATGGCCAGGCCGAGCATCCCATACACAATTGAGGGCACACCGGCCAGGTTGTTGATATTGGTCTGGATGATTTTGAAGATCAGGCTTTTCTTGCTGGCGTATTCCTGCAAATAGACCGCCGCTCCCACCCCAACCGGCAGGGCAAATGAGATGGCGATTCCAACCAGCCACATCGAGCCAAATAGCGCGGTGCGCACCCCGGCAAATTCGGCTTTGCTCGACATGGGCGTGGTCAGGAACTGCGGTGTCAACCACGAGCGAAGCTCCAGCCGCGCACCGGGGAATTTTTCGGCCACCTCGGCTTCAATTTCGGCCTTTTTCAGGAGCGAATCAAAGAGCGGGTACGTTTCGAGCGTCTTGACCTGGATGATGCGCTCGATGACGAGGTTGTACAACTCGCCTTCGCCGCGTTTTTCCATGGCTGTTTCGTTGTTTAATTTATTGAATGCGCCGCGCGAAAGATTGGTTTGCAATAAGGCAATTAATTCCTCCTTATTCAGATCATCGAGCGGTTTTTCACTGACCAGCGCCGGGTCTGTCTTGAATTCATAGGCCACGTAGCCGAATGCGCCATCAACCACATCCAAAATCAGGGCGGATAGACTTAAGATGGCAATCAGCAGGGCAGAAAGAAAGATCGTCTGCCAGACCCATGCGGTACGATAACGCGCGGCGACAAAATTCTCTAGCTCATTCTTTTCGGGATAGGTATATTTTGTCATGGGGTTACTCGTATTGCTCTCGGAATTTTGAAACGATCCATTGGCTGACCAGGTTCAAGACCAGCGTCACCAGGAAGAGCATCAGCGCAATGGCGAACAGGCTGTTGTAGTCAATGGTGTTGTATGAAAGGTCGCCGCCGCTAATGCGGGCGATGTGGGCGGTCATTGTTTCAGCCGCTTCAAGCGGATTGAAGGTGAATTTGGATGTTGCGCCGGATGCGACCGCCACGATCATGGTCTCGCCCACGGCGCGTGAAATGCCGACAATTACTGCTGCGCCAATCCCTGAAAGCGCCGCCGGGAGGATAACCTGCGTGCTGGCCTCGAAGCGGGTCGCGCCCATGGCGTAGGCCGCTTCGCGCAGCGAGTTGGGAACAGTGCTGAGGGCGTCCTCGCTCATTGATGAGATCAAGGGCAGGATCATGATGCCCATCACGATGCCGGCTGAGAGCATGTTGTACACGCCCAGGTTATTTTCGCCAATCAGGCTGCGCAAGATGGGGGTCACAAAAAGCAGGGCAAAAAAACCGTACACCACGGTTGGGATGCCTGCCAGAATTTCCAAAATAGGTTTAAGAACCGATCGCGCGCGCGGGCTGGCATATTCGCTCAAGTAGATGGCGGCGCTCATCCCCAGCGGCAGGGCAACCAGCATCGCAATTGCGCTGGTAGTCAGGGTAGCGCTGATGAGTGCCCAGATGCCAAACTGCCCGATCGCCGGCTGCCACTGGGTGGTCAGGAAGAATTCCCTGAAGCCTACTTGCGGGTCGTTGAAAAACAACAAAGCCTGGTCGCCCAGGACAATGACAATGCTGATCGTGATAAAGATGGTCAAGAATCCCACTAGGAACAGTGATATTTCAATGATGCCTTCCCCAAGCCGCATTTTGCGTTTCAGGTTGCCGGGTTGAAAGGCAGGCGGGGAGAGAAATTGTTTCTGAGTTTCTTCCATAATATGCAAATCCTGAGAACAAAAGATGGATTCAGGCTGGCCTCGCCCTTTTTTGAGAGAGGCCAGCCTATCAGACGAAATCTTTGTTACAGATTATTGGCTAACAGCCGCGTACCATGCGCCCCAAGACTGGTAAATAGCCTTGGCGGGAGCGGGGAAGTAACCGACATCGATGATGTTGTCATCCAGCTGGCTCAGGTAGAAGGCGATGAAAGCGGCCACCTGGGGTTTTTCCTGCATGATCTTGGCAGTGGAGTAGATGAAGAGCGGGCGGGCCAGGGGGTAGGTGCCGTTATCGACATTGGCCTGGACGGGCTCGACATCGTTGACATTGAGAGCCTTGAGCTTGTCAGCGTTTTCGATATAGTAAGCGTAGCCGAAGTAACCGATGGCGAACTTGTCGCCAGCGACGCCCTGGACGAGGACGTTGTCATCTTCGGAGAGCTGCACGCCTTCGAGGCCGAGCAAGGCAGCTTCGCCTTTTTCCGTATCTTTTTCGAAAGCGGGAGCCATGACTACTTCAACAAAGTAGTCGAAAGTGCCAGAGTCGGAGCCTGGGCTGTAGACGCTGATTTTGCCATCCGGGTAAGCGGGGTTGAGTTGGTTCCAGTTGGTGACTTCGCCCGAGAAAACTTTGGCGAGTTCTTCAACAGTGATGGCGGTCAAGAAATCGTTCTGGGAGGAAACAACAATCGCCAGAGCGTCGGTACCGACACGGAACTCGAGCGGTTCACGGCCGATGGCGCGGCAGGCTTCGACTTCGCTGGACTTGATACCACGGGAGGCGTTGGCGATGTCGGTTTCACCCGCGACGCAGAAGCGTTCGTAGCCAGCGCCGGAGCCGATGCTGTCGACGGTGATGTTGCCGGTGTAACCTTCCTGTTGGAAGAGTTCAGCCATGCGCTCAGAGACGGGGAAGACGGTCGAGGAACCGGCGGTGATGATGTCGCCGGTCACTTCATCGGGCATCATGGTGTAGGGCAGCACGATGGGCAGGATTTCTTCCGCCATTGGGGCTTCAGTGGTCGGAACTTCGGCCGCCGGGGCTTCATTTGCTGGGGCTTCGGTAGCGGGGGCGCCGCAGGCAGCCAGGACGAGGGTCAAGGCGACCAGGACAAATACAAGGTTGCGAACTTTAATAAGCATGTTTTTTCTTCTCCTGTTAGTTTTGAGTACTGCGAAATATTATCAGGTGTCCGTTAAGGACAATGCAAGAACATGTTAACGGCTAGTTAAGAACACTTGCTTTGAAAACATCTGCCTGCTTTTCAAACTTCGAAAAGCAGGCAGGCTTACCATGGGAGAAATAGGAATTGAAAGATAGTGGTGCGGCTATTAAATGTTTGAATGGCGATTCTTTTCAACAATATCCAACGCAACCACGGCAACAAATGTGAAAACCATAAACAATAAAAAAGAGGACATGGATGTTTCTCCTGAACAACTCCAATCATACCCGGACGAGGTTAAATCCATATGGATAGCAGGTTAAATTTTGTTTAATAAAAAACACCCTGGCAGCTTTCGCCCATTAGTGTTGACGCGCTTGATCCCCAGATTATTCCCCGCTCGAATTATTTAGAAAGGGACATGGTTTAGCCTTCAAAGCGATAGCCGCCGCCGCGCACGGTGACGATTCGCACGGGACTGGCTGCTGCATCTCCAATTTTTTGTCGTAACCAACTGATATGGACATCGACAGTGCGACTGTCTCCAACATAATCCAAACCCCAAACGCATTCCAGAACAAATTCGCGTGAGAGCATTTTCCCGTGATGTTGTGCGAAGCAGAGCAGCAGTTCATATTCCTTGGGTTTGAGTGCCAATGGCTGGTCATCGAGAAACACTTCGCGTTGGACCTGGTTGATCGACAGGTTGCCAAATGTCAAAACATCGTTGGGCGCAGGCTCGCTGGTTTTTATTTTTTCAAATTCTTCGCGGATGACTTCCGAGCGGCGCAATTGCGCTTTGGTACGCGCCATTAGTTCGCGCATCGAGAAAGGCTTGGTCAGGTAATCGTCTGCGCCAACCTCCAGCCCAACGATGCGGTCGGCCTCGTCGACGCGGGCTGTTAGCATCACTATGGCAACATTCATTTCGTGGCGCAGGATTTTGCAGATCTCGAAACCGTCCATGCCAGGCAGCATGATGTCAAGCAATATCAGATCTGGTTTCAAGTGCCGGGCCAGGCTTAGTGCAGCAAGCCCGTCGCCTGTCGATTCAACCTGATAGCCTTGTTTTTCAAGATTGTAGACCAGGGTTTCCTGCAATGATGGTTCATCTTCTACTACCAGAATTTTTTCAGGCATTGGGTATCCAAATCTACAAAGCGATGCAATTAATTGCGTACTTTTTATAAGCGCGGCAAAACTGTTTTGCCTTCGTTAAAGATAATCACAACTATTCAGCCTTCGAGTGTCATTTCGGCGAGCGCTGGTGGTCGAGCTTGTCGAGACCCGGCCAGGAAAAATCTGCACTCTGACTGCCAAGATTTCTACCCTACGGGTATGGTGTCGCCGCTACGTGGCTCGAAATGACAAAGTATAGTGAGCGACAGCAAAAACATGGGCTGAATAGTTACGAAAAGAATTGCGCAACATCGTTATTACCGTTGTTGCGCAATTCTTTTCGTCCCGCCCAATCACAACATAGTTCACGATCTGTTCTTAACGTTACAGCGGCCATATAAACTTTATGGCATACGAAGCAAATAATTACTCAAAATAGGCCATCAAGCGGTTTGATAACTTGGTTCGAAGAATTCGCGCAAATTAGGCAGTGGGTAGGCGCAGCGGGCAAGAGAGATACCCGTCTCTGGTGCTTGATTCTCCAGGGAAAAACCAGCCAAACGCAAACTGTACAAGGCCAGCCAGTCCAGGAAGATGAGCGGAGAAGGCAAATCCTTTTGGATAACCGGACTGGTGAGCCCGGCTTGCAAGGCATTGCGCAGTTCCCGGGCAGTTGTGCCGTTGAACTTCGTCCGCCCGCCGCCGATCATCCAGGGGGTGTGTGCGTCACTATTACCAACCTGCGCCACAGGGAGTTTTTCGGCCAGTTGTCGTGCTTTTTGGTTGGTGTGACGCGTATAGATCAAACCTGCATTGTAGGTTTCAATCCCGATCAGGATTTTAGCAAGATCAGGGTGATTAAGAAGATTATGAATTTCCTGCGCGCTCAATCCATGAGCGCCTCTTGCCATTGGGTGTGCGGCAATCGCCAGGCCGCCCTGGTCGCCAATGCGCCGAATGGTTTCTGCCGCAGAAAGCCCGGCAGGAATGTTTTCTTCAACCCACAAAGCCAATATGTGTCCATTGCGGCTGGTAATTTCAATGCCCGGAATAACTTCAATGGCATATTTCGCGGCAAGGTCACGAGCTTCCAGCGCGCCGCGAATTTCGTCGTGATCGGTGATTGCGATCACATCCAGGTCAGTGTAATGGGCGGCATACTTCAGTATGGTTCGCGCACTGGCGGTGCCATCTACACTGTGAATGGTATGAATATGTAAGTCAGCGTAACCCATGAGTTTCTCCTTCGCGAAAACAACACTTTCTCAAATAGTAAGAGGATTAATCGCGCTATTAACATGGAGTATATGCCTGGGTTATTAAGTTAAATTCAAAAATGGGTTAAGACTTTGTTATTAAACGAGCATCATGTTTGGCAGGGCCAGCGATTAATGAAAAATGACTTGAGGATGAAAATAGCCTGTCACGGTATGTTAAGATCAGGCCGTGTCTGCTTCCCAGCGCGGACGGGCGCGATACCCCAGGCGTACCTGTTCCAATACCGGCATGGGAGTGTACAGCAGCCGCCTGGCGATATTGGCGATGTATTTACCCGAAAGCCCGCTATTTTGAATAGGCATGAGGCGCTGAAGCTCTTTCTTGTCAAGATAAGTATGGGTCTCTTTGCCCAGCGCCAGGGCTACAAAGGTACATGTGGACTGCTGGGTGATGACCATTGCCGCATTGGCGATCATTTGATTGACATTTCCCTGGCTGAAAACCTGCGCCTGGGGTGCAATTGCCATGATTTCGTGTTTGGCGCGCCAGACATTTTCGGTGGGGTGCAGCTTAAAAATCATCGGACGTCCAGCAGCCAGCTTCACGCAATGTTTTAGAAAGCCTGTGCGGTTGTCATTGCGAAAGGTTTCTCGATAGGGGGTGGTAGCAACCAGCACGTAATCCTGTTGAGGAAAGTTGTTTTGGTGATATTGTTGCAGATTGTCAAAGTTCGGAATACCGGTTACGGCAATTTTTCCCGGACGCGCTCCCTTGCGAATGAAATGTTCGCGATAGCCTTCTGATGCCACACAGAAAATATCATAAGCATTCGATAAGCCATTTGTGGCGGTGTTGGCAATGTAGCGCGGTAAAAACGGGAAGGTTTTATACAGCCGGTACAGCCGACCTTCCGGTTCAGTGATGCCCTCCTGAACCAGCAACAGGCGTTTGCCTCGAATATTTTTTTGCAGGATCAGGTCAGAGCTGGTTACAACCATGTCATACTCATGCCCCTCGCCACGCTCATCGATTGACAATCCCTGCTCAGCCAGATAATGACGAGTGTCACGCATGTGACGGCCGCCAAGCACGGTGAAATCAAGCCAGCCACGGTCTGCTGCAAATTGTTCCAGCCCATCAGCGTAACAGGGAGTAAAATGGCAATTGGCATCGGCCATCAAATTCCTGGCAACTGCATGCATCTGGCTGGTCTGATTGAGTGATCCACATATGAACAAAATATTTTGGGGCATGGAAGATCCTCGCCTGTAGTTTTTCTCCATTCTAGCGGGCGGGGATTAATCATCTACAAACAGCCGGTTAAGGTTTGGTAAAGAAGAAATTAAGTTGCGGCGTATTTACCAAACGTTAACCCTGTTTTCTCAGGCGGTTAACTGCCGTAACTTATACTGTCTTTGCCATCATAATGAAAGTGAAGCTATACATACCCAACCCACATTTTCATCCTTGGCTGCATTGGAGAAAAAATTGCCCAATATTCTTGTTACCAATGACGATAGCGTTTCTGCCCCCGGGTTGCTTACCCTGACACAGGAAATGCGAAAACTTGGAGATGTCAGTATTCTTGCGCCCGACCGGAACTGGTCGGGCGGCGGTCACGTTAAGACCCTCGACCGGCCCCTGCGTATCAAAGAAGTTACGCTGGTAGATGGTTCAACCGCAATTGCCAGCGATGGCGCTCCATCTGACTGCGTGGCTTTGGCCTTGCTGGGGTTCTTCGATCATAAATTTGACCTGGTCGTCTCTGGAATCAACTCCATGCCCAATCTTGGACATGATGTGACCTATTCCGGCACCGTAACAGCCGCAATGGAAGCTGTCATTTGGGAAACCCCCGCGATTGCCTTCTCTTTGGGCGTACAGGACGCGCTTGCCTCATCAAATTACACTGCGGCAGGGCAGATTGCTTACATGGTGGTGGAAAATTACCTGAAACACCAGTTACCCCAGGGTTGTTTTCTGAATGTCAATATTCCCTACCTGCCTTTTAACCAAATCAAAGGCTTTCGCAATACCCGCCAGGGATTGCGTGTCTACCGTGACCGCCTTGATCGTCGGGTCGACCCGCGCGGCCGCCCGTATTACTGGATCGGCGGCGACGCTCCAACCGGTATCCCTGAAGAAGGGACTGATGTCGGCGCGCTTTCGGGCGGATATGTTTCCATCACACCGTTACAACTCGATCTGACCATGTATTCTGCCATCCCGGCTCTGGGAGATTGGGAGTGGGAAAAAAACAACAAACTGTTGCGTGCCAAAGATGCTGGTTAGGATTACACTTGTTGCAACGGAGTTCCGATGAACCTTGCCGCGATCGATGTCGGTTCAAATGCCATTCGGATGGGGGTGGGACGCGTGACAGTCGAGGATGGGTTGGAGATTGTTGAATCAACCCGCCTGCCTGTGCGCTTGGGAAAAGATGCCTTTACTGGCGGACAGCTTTCTGAATCAACCATGCAGGCTGCAACGGATGCTTTTATACGATTTCGCACCATTGCCGATCAATTTGGAGTTAACCCAATCCGGGCAGTGGCTACGTCAGCGTTGCGTGAAGCAGAAAACGGCGAACTGCTCGTTGATCGAATCGCCCGGCAGACAAACATTCAGGTTGAAATTATCAGCGGTGAAGAAGAAGCAAGACTTATTCATCTGGGGGTAGGCAAAGCGCTGGATCTGACGGGGAAACGCGCCATCTTGATCGATATTGGCGGCGGCAGCGTGGAAGTTACCCTTGCAAGAGGAAATGAAATCATTTCCAGCGAGAGTTACCCAATGGGTACTGTGCGCCTGTTGCAGCATTTGGGCGCAAATGGCAGTTTTCCAAGCACCAAGTTGTTGCGCGAGTATACCAATTCGGCCAGACGGCGTATTGACCAGGAATTGGGCGGCCAGGAAGTTGATATTTGTGTTGGCACAGGTGGCAACCTTGAAGAGATGGGCAGCCTGCGCAAAAAACTATTCAAGCGTGAATCCAGTGAATTAATCACGGTAGAAGAATTGAATGCCCTGGTTGACAAGCTGAGCGATATGAGCGTGGAAGAACGCATGAAAAAGCTCGACTTGCGCTCTGACCGGGCTGATGTGATCCTGCCCGCCTGTATGGTGCTGTACATGATTGTCCGCGAAGCACGAGTCAAGGAGATCAAGATCCCGGGCATTGGTCTCAAGGACGGCGTACTCTGGGATATGCTATCCCAGGCGGCTGGCCCGCGTTTGCCGCGCCGCGAGTTGGTGCTTAACGCTGCAATGCGCCTGGGACAGAAATACCAGTTCGATGCAGATCATGCTGTTCACGTCTCCAGGTTGGCCTTGCGTATTTTTGATCAGACTCTAGCCCTGCACGGCCTCGATAAAGACAGCCGCCTCCTGCTTGAAGTCGCTGCTTTGCTGCATGATATCGGTCATTTCATCAATACCATCGACCACGACCTGCATGGCTATTACATCCTGAAAAAATCCCCGCTGATGGGTCTGGAAACTGATAAGCAAGAAATTGTCGCCAACATTGTGCGCTTTCATCGAAAGGTATTCCCATCTACACAAGATGAAAACTTCAAGGCCCTGTCTTCTCGGGACCGATTGCTTGTCATTAAAATTTGTGCCCTCTTGCGCCTGGCTGATGCGCTTGAAATCAGCCATACCTCCAGATTGCTGGATGTATGGTTGGAGAAGGATTTGAACGGCTGGCGCGTTTACCTGCATGGTAAGGGGGAAATGATGCTTGAAAAGTGGTCTTTCGAGAAGCGCAAAAGCTTATTCGAGGATGTTTTTGGCGTCACCTTGAAAGTATTGAAATCAGAAATTAAGAAAAGGAGTCTGAAATGAATCTTTACATCATCCGTCATGCTATTGCTGTCGAACCTGGCGCCGCCGATTATGAAGATGACAGCAAGCGCCCGCTCACCGATAAGGGCCGCCAGAAAATGATCAACATCGCACGCGGCTTGAAAGTGCTTGACCTGCGATTTGATTTGGTAATATCAAGCCCTTATGTCCGCGCTTTTGATAGCGCACGCACCCTGCTCAAAGTGTTGAAGATCAAAAAAGAGCAATTGGTAATCAGCGAAAACCTGGCCCCGATGGGATCTCCGGACTCATTCCTTGGGGAAATCAACGAAAGTTATTCTATTCTCGACAGCATCGCTGTCGTTGGGCACGAACCAAACCTGAGCGCACTCATCAGCCTGCTGGTTGCTGGCGACGCTGACATCTCCATCAATATGCGCAAAGGGGGCGTTTGCTATTTGTACGCTGAGAATTTGCTTCATGAGCGCCGCGCCACGCTTGAATGGATGATGATGCCAAAGCACCTGATTGCATTGGGCGAAAAAAGCTAACCTCTTTCCCTGCCGGCCGGGGCGACTTGATTAAACCATCGCGCCAGTGGGCAAAGTGGAAGGGGATCTTCCTGCGCCTTGAACGGCTGGCAGAACTACATGAAATTGACTGCCAGGGTTGAGGATAACATCCCGTCCGCGGCTCTCGACCCAGACCCGCCCGCCGTGTGCGCGTACAATCCCGTCAACAACTGCCAAGCCCAACCCCGGATACGAGTCAATTGTGGGGTTGGGCGTTCTTGATGATCGACTCCGGAAAGTTTTTTCAAAGATATTACCCTGAACAGAAATGTCAATACCCGGCCCGGTGTCACTGATCGTAACCTGGACTTCGCTGCGGGCTTTTTTGTCATTCATCGCAACGCGATGCGCCCCCTTGATTATGATTTTTCCGCCGCGCGGGGTGTGTTGAATGGCATTTTCAATCAGATTAGCAAATACTTTCGAGATCAGGCGCGAGTCGCCATGAATATCTGGCAAATGATCGAGATTAATAAATTGAAGGACTTGGCGATGTTCAGCCAGGTGATCCGAAAACTTTTCGCGCAAGCGGTAGAACAGACCATCGACTGCCAGTGCTTCGCGGTTAAGGGTAAATTCATTCGCTTCGATGGCTGCAACATCCTGGATTTTCTCAACAACTTCGTGCAAGTGTTCCATTCCATCAGAGATGCTGGTAAATACGTCTCGAACAAATGGGTCGGGAGTTTCGCCAGCATGTGCCAAAAAGTATTGTTTATGCCCCTCAATTTTGCGCAATGGGTCGAGCAATTGTCCGGCAACCGATTTTAGAAAATCTGTCTTGCTCGCATTGGCTGCTTCGAGCTTTTTCATTGTGTCTGCCAGGTTTTGGGTGCGTTCTGCAATAGCCGATTCGAGTTGTTGGTTAAAAACCTTGACTTCCTTGAAAAGCATCGCGTTCCGAAGGGCAATCGCTGCCTGCTCGGCAATTTTTTGTGCCAGTTGAATCTGGTCTTCGTTATAGAAATCAGGCTCAAGCGAAATTGCCACCAATATCCCGGATACGTGACCGGCATGAACCAACGGAATGCCCAGCCAGGTACGCGCAGGCGGGATGTTGGGCAGATGTAACCAGTCTTTGTAACTCAAAACATCATCGATGCACATCGGTTGTTTGCTATGGCGGACCGCTTCATAGACACTGTTCTCAATTACAACCTTGCGCATTTGACGCATGTCCACTTCTTTTGGAAACCCGCGCAGGGCGGCAAAATCGACCTGGTCGCCTTTGAAGAACAGGACGACACAGCGATCATAAGGGATAGTATCTGCCATGTAGTTCAGGATTGCATCCAAAACTATATTGACATCCAGTGAACTGGAAATGACGCTGCTGACATTGTACAACTGGCCGACAACGCGATTAGCATTGACCAACAGTTGTGATTGCGCCAGGAGCAAAACCTGCATATCCAGGAGGCTTAATTTGCCTTCATCATGCATGATGACAAGCGGTTCATAAATTTGCTCTCCTTTACGCCCCAGGGCCAGGCGAACGGCATCTTCGACTCGCATACGGCTGGCAATTGGGTTTTGGAAAATCTCAAAATCGGAATAAAAACGAGAAGCGGGATGCTTCATGAAGAGTTCATTCGCGTACGGGCGGCTAAGCCTCTCATGAATCTTGCGCCGCGAAAGCATTCCAAAATATTGACCATTATCAAAGACCAGAACGCCGGGTAGTTCGGGAGAATTTTCGAGTTCGCGGATAACCCAACCCATTGGCGTGTGCGGGGAAATGGAGATGGTGTGAGTACGCAGACCGCCAACCGCAGTTGGGGTTGCTTGATAGGCCGGTTCTTTTTCAGACATGAGCTCGGCGGCATGTGAGATGAATTTCTGCAAGTTAGTTTCCACGAGTTGTACTATAAATCACAACCATTAATGAATTTTTGAATGCAGGTTAAGGTTTTGTTATCAGAGATAAACTGCCAAAATTCAAATTTCACGAAGAATATATCGATTAATGGAAGTTTGCTATTTGGGGCACTCTTCAAATACGCGCGGCATACTGGGGCGGGTAATCAAAACGCTCCCCAACCGAGGAGCGTTTTGATTACCGGATTTCTGCGCCATTTGTGTTGAAGGAAAATCGGCAATAGTCAGGCGGTAAGTGATTGGTTGTATTGAGTTATGAAAAATTTGGTTACAATCTCATCCATTTTTCAGAGTGCCGGAATATTGAAAGAGAATGTGCTGCCTTCGCCTTCGCGGCTTTCAGCCCAGATTTTGCCACCATGCGCCTCAACGAGATGCCGGGCGATAGATAGACCCAACCCGGTGCCGCCGCCGGTGCGTGAGCGGTCGACACGGTAGAAGCGCTCAAAGATGCGCGGCAGATCGTCGGCGGGGATACCGAGACCAGTATCACGCACGGAGAAGCGGATATATTGCCTGTCAGCTGCTGCGAAAAGCGCAACTTCACCGCCTGGCGGCGTAAACTTGACCGCGTTATGAATCAGATTAACCAGCACCTGTTCGAGACGGGGCAGGTCGGCGCGGATCAGATGCAGGTCAGCGGGACAATCCACTCGCAAGGCCAACCCTGCACGTTCGGCCTGCATTTTCATCCGATCGGCGGCAGAGTTGATCAGATTGGCCGGGGAAAGGGGTTTTAGTTCAAGCGGCACCTGCCCTGATTCGATGCGTGAAAGCTCGAGCAGTTCGGTAGCCATTTGGGTGAGCGCATCCACTTCGATCTGGATGCGGCCAAGAAACCGATGCGCGGCGGGCGGATCGTCGAGTGCGCCTTCTTGCAGGGTTTCTGCCAGCGCTTTGAGCGAAGCCAGGGGCGTACGCAATTCGTGAGAGACATTCGAGATGAAGTCGCGGCGCACAGTTTCAAGGCTGCGAATGCGTGTCAGGTCTTGAACCATTAGAATCGCACCCCCGGCATGTTTATCTGGGATGGCAATCAGTTGCAGGAATTTGCGTGTGGCTGGCAGTTCAACGGATTCGCTTTGAACTTCCCCGCTTTGCTGGCATTTGCGCCAGGTTTCGATCAGTTGGTGGTGACGCAAGGCGATGCTGACTGATTTCCCGACCAGGGGTCCGCTCTCGTGAAAGAGTTTTTCTGCTGCCGGGTTGCTCATCTGAATACGTCCCTGGGCATCCGCGATTAAGACGCCGTCGGTCATTTGTGTCAGGGTGGCTTCGAGGCGGGTGCGTTCAGCATCCACCGCCAAAATTCGAATTTCGAAGGCTTGGATCAGCGCATGGATAGCGCTTGAAAGGTTTTCGAGATTTGTTATATCGGCAGGCAGGTCACGGGGAGAAAGGTCGCCCCCGGCGGCGCGGCGAATAGCTTGGGCAAAATTATCCTTGCTGCGGCGCATGGAAAAATATCGCCAGGATATCCACCCCAATGCCAGGCTGAGCAGGAGAACCAGGGTGAGCAGGAACCAGGAAAGGGTATTCATCCTTCGAAACGATAACCGCCGCCTCGAACGGTGACGATGCGGGTTGGGTTGGCCGCTTCCTTTTCAATTTTCTGGCGCAGCCAGCGCACATGGACATCGACTGTGCGGCTGTCACCGATATAATCCCAGCCCCAGACGCGTTCGAGGATGAATTCGCGGGTGAGCATTTGGCCGCGATGTTCGGCAAAGAAGAGCAGCAGGTCGTATTCTTGAGGTTTAAGCGCCATAATAGCCTGATCGAGCAGGACTTCTCGCCTAGTTTGGTTGATGGTCAGGTTGCCAAAGGTCACGATATCATGGGTTTGGTCGGCGGCTTTGATTTTATCGAGTTCTTCGCGCAGAACCTGGGTGCGGCGCAGTTGGGCTTTGATGCGCGCCAGCAGCTCACGCATGGAGAATGGTTTTGTGATGTAGTCGTCGGCGCCAATTTCGATGCCAACAACACGGTCAATTTCATCGTCGCGCGCGGTGAGCATCAGGATTGGGTTGTTGAAGTTTTCGCGGCGCAGGGTTTTACAGACTTCAATGCCATCCATGGATGGCAGCATAATGTCGAGCACGATCAGATCTGGATTGAGTTTGCGCGCGGTTTCGAGGGCGCTGCGCCCATCTGCGGTACTTTCGACGCTGTAACCCTGTTTCTCAAGATTATAGACCAATGTTTCTTGCAAAGCCGGTTCGTCTTCAACAACAAGTATGGTTTCGGGCATATCTGCTTTCCTATTCTCGATTCAATATACCATAAGAGTGTTCCCAGCCTGTTAATGAATCGTTAAATTTCGCGGGCGTTTGATGAAGGCAGGATGGTTAAAAGGCAGTAGCGCATAACTTGCTATAAATTTGGGCTTGGATGAAGGTTGAGCCACTGTTGTGTGATGCGCTTGAATTGGGCTTGGGATTGTCTGGCAGAACGAGTATGCAGCCGAAATCGTTGGCGATGTTCTCTCAATCGT
>JAKLPV010000052.1 GCA_022013685.1 Anaerolineae bacterium | reverse complement strand
ATGGCGAAGCAGAAATTTGACCGCAGCAAACCGCATCTGAACGTAGGGACGATGGGACACATCGACCACGGGAAGACGACCCTGACGGCAGCGATCACGAAAGTATCGCAAATGTCGGGCAATGCTGAATTCAAAGCCTACGACCAGATCGACAACGCGCCGGAAGAAAAAGCGCGTGGGATCACGATCAACATTGCGCACGTCGAATACCAGACGGCCAAGCGCCATTATGCGCACGTCGACATGCCTGGTCACCGCGACTATATCAAGAACATGATCACTGGCGCAGCCCAGGTGGATGGTGCCATATTGGTGGTGGCCGCCCCGGATGGCCCGATGCCGCAGACCCGCGAGCACGTTCTGCTGGCCCGCCAGGTGGAAGTGCCCTCGATCGTTGTGTTCCTCAACAAAGTGGACATGATGGACGACCCGGAACTGCTCGAACTGGTTGAGCTGGAACTGCGTGAACTGCTGACCAGCTACGGCTTCCCCGGCGAAGAGACCCCGATCGTGCGTGGTTCCGCCAAGAACGCCCTGGACAGCGCCTCGACCGACCCGAACTCCCCCGAATACGATTGTATTCGTGAGATCCTGCGTGTGGTGGATGAATACATCCCCGAACCGATTCGCGAGACCGAGCGCCCGTTCATGATGGCTGCCGAAGACGTGTTCTCGATCAAAGGTCGCGGAACTGTCGTGACCGGACGTATCGACCGCGGCATCATCAAAGTTGGCGACCCGATTGAGATCATCGGCCTGCGCGACACCCAGACCTCGGTCGTGACCGGTGTCGAAATGTTCCACAAGCTGCTCGACGAAGGCCGGGCGGGCGACAACGTAGGTTTGCTGCTGCGCGGTATCGAGCGCGCCGATGTGGAACGTGGCCAGGTGTTGGCCAAGCCGAAGTCGATCACACCGCACAAGAAATTCCTGGCGGAAGTGTACGTGCTGAAGAAAGAAGAAGGCGGACGCCACAAGGCATTTTTCAATGGCTATCGCCCACAGTTCTACATCCGCACGATGGATGTGACCGGCAACATCTCGCTGCCCGAGGGCGTGGAAATGGTCATGCCTGGCGACAACGTCAACCTGACGGTGGAACTGATCATCCCGGTGGCCCTGGAGCAAGGCTCCAAGTTCGCCATCCGTGAAGGCGGCCTGACCGTCGGCGCGGGCGTCATCACCAAAATCATCGAGTAGGTGTAGACATGTCGAAGCAGAAAATCCGCATTCGCCTTAAGGCGTATGACCACCGCGTGCTTGACCAATCGGCCAAGCGTATTGTCGAAACAGCAGAGCGTTCTGGCGCCCAAGTTGTTGGTCCCGTACCCTTGCCAACAAAGAAAGAACGGTTTACAATACGTCGCTCCACGTTTATCGACAAGGATTCTCATGAGCATTTTGAGATCCGCACGCACAATCGTCTGATTGACGTTCTTGATCCTGATTCGAAGACGATTGACATGCTGATGCGGCTTAATCTGCCTGCCGGTGTCGACATCGAAATCAAGATATAGCAACATAAGAAGAAAACTGGTCGGTTAGTCTTCTTGATGAGGGCTAACCGACTTAAAACGGTAACGTAAGCGCGGGTTTGTTCGTGGACCCAAAAAATGTCGTCGCGGCAAATACGCGGACTGCGCTACCGGGAGATGATGCAGCCACAAAGCCCAGGCTGACAGTCTCGTCGTCGGACAGGTTTTTGTTTCTGTCCCACAAACTTTATAGAAGGAGAAAACCGAGTATGTTGAAAGGGCTTCTTGGTAAGAAGATTGGTATGACCCAGGTCTTCGATGATAAAGGCGCGGCTTTTGCTGTTACGCTCATCGAGGCTGGGCCTTGCTATGTTACCCAAGTACGGCGTCCAGAGCAAGAAGGTTACTCTGCGGTGCAGCTGGGTTTTTCAGAAGTTCACCCCAAACGGTTAACTGGTGGTCAACTTGGTCACCTTAAGACTTCTGAATTGCCCTCCCTGCGTTTTCTGCGAGAGTTCCGCATCAAAACTCTGGATGTTTCTGTTGGTGACGTAGTAAAAGTGGATATTTTTGCCCCTGGTGAACGTGTCGATGTTGTTGGCACGAGCAAGGGCAAGGGTTTTGCTGGCGGTGTGAAACGTTATCATTTCCGCGGCGGCCCCAAAACACACGGTCAATCTGATCGTCATCGTGCTCCCGGTTCACGCGGCGCTGGCACTACGCCAGGGCGCGTGTACAAAGGTGCGCGTGGGCCAGGCCATATGGGCGATGAGCGTGTTACAGTGCAGAGCCTGAAGGTTATCCTGGTAGATGCCGAGCGTAACCTGATTGGCGTTCATGGCGCTGTTCCTGGCCCCAAAGGCGGCCTGGTGATGATCAAGGAAGCGCGCAAGCAGTAAGCGCGATAAATGGGAGCATGTGCTATGAAGGTTGACGTTTTCAACATGGAAGGCCAGAAGGTGAAGCAGGTGGAATTACCTGCGGCTATCTTTGAAGCCCCAATTAATGTAGATTTGATGCATCAGGCGTTTGTGCGCCAGATGGCAAATGCCCGCCTGGGCACGCACGATACAAAAGTGCGTGGTGAGGTTGCGGGCGGTGGCCGCAAGCCCTGGAAACAAAAGGGAACAGGCCGCGCCCGTCAGGGTTCGACCCGCGCCGCCCAATGGGTGGGCGGAGGTCGTATCCATACACCGCACCCTCGCAAATATACCCAGCGAATGCCGCTCAAGATGCGTCGCGCAGCCCTGCGTTCCGCGCTGTCTGTCAAAGCTGCCGAATCTGGAATTGTGGTTGTGGATGTACTCACATTACCTGAACCCAAGACCAAGTTAATGGCTAAGGCTCTGAACGCCCTGACGGGTGAAGCAAAGACGCTGGTGCTTATTCCTGAGAAGAGCGCTTCGTATGATGTTGTTGTTCGTGCAACGAACAATATTCCGGGCGCCAAAGTTCTTATGGCCGGTTACTTGAACATTCGTGACCTGCTCGGTTATGACAAAATTGTTATGCCTGTGCAGACCATTGATGCGCTTGCGGCCCACTTAGGTTAGGAGCTGAGCATGACAACGATTTATGATGTCCTGCGTCGTCCGCTGGTAACAGAAAAGACTAATTACCAAACGAAACTCAATCAGTACAGTTTTGAGGTTATGAGCAGTGCCAACCGCACTCTTGTCAAAGATGCGGTTGAAAGACTGTTCGAAGTCAAAGTTGCCAACGTGAATATTATCAATACCCCGGCCAAGCGTGGTCGCCGTCGCAATCGTCGGTTGCTGGTTCGCCGTCCTGGTTACAAGAAGGCAATTGTTACGCTTGAAGCTGGTGAGACACTCTCGATTTTTGAAGGAGTGCAGTAATGGCTGTCAAGAAGTATAAACCCGTAACCCCCGGCCAGCGCGGCATGACTGGTTACTCGTTTGATGAAATTACCAAAACGGAACCAGAACGTTCGTTGATCACGGCTTTGCGCAAGACCGGCGGCCGCAACATGCATGGCCGCATTACTGTTCGTCATCAAGGCGGCGGGCACAAGCGTTTCTTCCGTATCATCGATTTCAAACGTAACAAACTGAGCATTCCTGCTCGTGTTGCTGCGATTGAATATGATCCCAATCGAACTGCCCGCCTGGCATTGTTACATTATGCCGATGGCGAGAAGCGTTACATCATTGCCCCGGTTGGTTTGCGCGTTGGCGATACAGTTGTCTCAGGTCCAACGGCTGAGATACGCCCAGGCAACAGCCTGCCGATTTCCAGCATCCCTGTTGGTACGATGATACACAACATCGAAGTCAAGCAGGGGAAGGGCGGTCAACTCGTTCGCTCTGCTGGTACTGCTGCGCAGTTGTTGGCGAAAGAGGGCGAATATGCCCAAATCCGTATGCCTTCCGGCGAAGTCCGCTTGGTTTTGCAAACTTGTTACGCAACCATTGGTCAAGTTGGCAACCTTGAACACAGCAATATCAAGTTGGGCAAGGCTGGTCGCAAAATTCACCTGGGTATTCGTCCTACAGTGCGCGGTACAGCCATGTCGCCTCGTGACCATCCCCATGGTGGTGGTGAAGGCCGTCAGCCTACCGGTATGCCAGGTCCGAAATCGCCGTGGGGTAAGCCCACGCGTGGTTACAAGACCCGCAGAAACAAGCTGACCGATAAGTTTATTGTCAAGCGCCGCAGCAAGAACAGCCGCTAATGCGTGACATGTAAAGCGAACGCAAAAGAGAGTAGAAACTATGTCGAGATCGCTCAAGAAGGGGCCCTTCATTGCCCCGAAACTGTTGAAAAAAATCGAGATGATGAATCAGCGCGGCGAGAAAAAGGTGGTACGCACCTGGAGCCGGGCCAGCGTCATCTTCCCGCAGATGGTGGGACACACTATCGCCGTGCATGATGGCCGTCGCCATGTGCCGATTTATGTGACTGAGAATATGGTCGGTCACCGTTTGGGTGAATTTGCCCCGACGCGTACGTATCGCGGCCACGTCTCGGAAAAATCTACGAAAGGGAAGTAAGCCATGGCAGACATTCGCGCTCAATTGCGCTTCCTCTCCATTTCGGCCCAAAAAGTCCGCCTTGTGGTTGACCTGGTTCGCGGCAAGGACGCTAATACCGCTCTCGAAATGTTGCGGTTTGTGCCCAACCGTGCTGCCCAGCCGGTACTAAAACTGCTCAAGTCAGCCGTAGCCAACGCTGAAGAAAACTTTGGTGTTAGCCGCGATGCCTTGTTTGTGGCGACAATCTTTGCTGACGAAGCACCCACTCGTAAGTGGCGTCGCTTTGGTGCTCGTGGCCGTTTCAAGCCCTTGCTGCGCCGTTCGTCGCATGTTACCGTTGTCCTGAGCGAACGCGAAGATTAGGAAAGGTACGGAATAATTATGGGTCGTAAAGTACATCCGATTGGATTTCGCCTGGTGGTAACCCGTGGCTGGCAAGGCCGCTGGTTTGCCGAAGGCGCTCAATATCGAGATCAGCTCAAGCAGGATATGGAAATCCGCGATTTTGTGCAAAACATCGCCCCCAAGGCTGGGGTTTCGCGGGTGGAAGTTGAACGCTTTCCGGGTAAAGCCAAGGTAACGGTTCACACAGCCAAGCCTGGCATCCTGATTGGCCGCAAAGGCGAAGGCGTCAAAAAAGTCCGTGAGGGCCTGACATCTCTGGTTGGCAAGAAAGTGGACCTGGATATTAAGGAACTCACCAGTCCTGATACCGATGCCTTTTTGATCGCTCGCAATATTGCAGACCAGCTTGTGCGCCGTATTGCTTACCGCCGCGCGATGAAACGCGCCATCCAGCAAGCCATGCGTCAGGGCGCCCTGGGTATCAAAATTCAAGTCTCTGGCCGCCTGGCTGGTGCTGAAATGGCTCGTACGGTTTGGCTGCGTGAAGGCCGCGTGCCCCTGCAAACCCTGCGTGCTGACATCGATTTTTCTCGCGCTGAAGCGTTGACCACCTATGGCCGTATCGGTATCAAGGTTTGGGTGTATCGCGGTGATATGAAGCAAGAAATCGAAGAGAAAATCGAATCAACCGAAGGTGTTTACGTTAGTGAGTAGAGAATAGTGGATGGTTGAGCAGCATGTGTGCTGTTCGCTACTCACTGGTCTCTAATCTCTGTCACTATTGAAAGAGGTTTAGCCATGTTAATGCCGAAACGTGTTAAATGGCGCAAGCAGATGCGCGGTCGTATGAAGGGCAAAGCCCTGCGTGGCGCTGAGATTTCTTTTGGCGATTGGGGCCTGCAAGCCCTTGAACCGGGCTGGATTACAGCTCGCCAAATTGAAGCCGCCCGCCGTGTAATCGTCCGCGAAATGAAGCGCCGTGGCAAGGTCTGGATCCGTATTTTCCCGGCCAAGCCTTATACACAACGACCTGCCGAAACCCGCATGGGTAAAGGCAAAGGCGGTGTGGAGTACTATGTTGCCGTGGTAAAACCCGGCAGGGTAATGTTCGAAATCGGTGGCATGACTTCAGAAGAAGCCTTGCGCGCGCTGAAGTTGGCGCAGTATAAGTTCCCGATTAAGACGAAAATCATCACCCGCCATGATGCGGCGGCCGGAGAGTAAGGAATGAAAGCAAAAGATATCCGTGCTCTATCTGTTGATGAGGTTGCGACTAAAACCGCTGATATGCGCGAAGAACTGATGAAATTGCGTTTTCAGCAGGTTGCCGGTCAGTTGACCGATACCAGTCGCCTGCGAACTTTGCGCCGCCAGATCGCCCGTATGGAGACGATTATGACCGAAAAGCAAAAGTTGGCGGAATAGGAAGGTATGTCATGAATGATCGTCGTCGTATGACTGGTGTCGTAACCAGCAACAAGATGCAGAAAACGGTGGTGGTGGAGATTAAGCGCACATTCCGCCATCCCCTGTATCACAAAGTTGTTCACCTGAGCAAGCGCGTCAAAGCGCATGATGAAATTGGTTGTCAGGTGGGCGATAAAGTGCAGATTGTCGAAAGCCGCCCGATTTCGAAAGAAAAAAGTTGGGTTGTTGAGTCAATCGTCAAGCGCGAAACCAAAACCGCCGATAGCGGCGTGGAGGTATAACCATGATTCAACAAGAGTCTCGTGTAAAAGTTGCTGATAACAGCGGCGCTCGTGAATTACTGGTCATCCACGTCTTGGGCGGCTCGAAACGTCGTTATGGAGCGGTTGGCGATGTGGTTGTTGCCACGGTAAAATCTGCCGCTCCGCAAGGCGCAGTTAAGAAAAGCGAAATCGTCAAGGCTGTGATTGTTCGTTGTGCCAAAGAATGGCGCCGTGAAGATGGTTCTTACATTCGTTTTGATGATAATGCCGCAGTTATCCTGGATAACGATGGACAAAATCCTAAAGGCAGCCGTATCTTCGGGCCTGTTGCGCGCGAACTGCGCGAAAAAGGCTTCATGAAGATTGTTTCCCTGGCGCCTGAAGTGCTCTAGGCTGTATTGGAGTTGACGCCATGAAAGTAAAGATTAAAAAAGGTGATACCGTTGAGGTTATCAGCGGGCGTCTGGAAGACAAAGGTCAGCGCGGAGAAGTGCTCAACGTATTGACCGATGAGCGCCGTGTGGTTGTGCAGGGGATTAACCTGCGTATCAAACACCAGCGCCAGACGCAAACTCGTCAGGGTCGTACCATTGATCCTGGCCGCATTAAACTCGAAACACCCGTTTCGATTGCAAATGTGATGTTAGTTTGTCCTAAGTGCCAGAAAGCTTCTCGTGTGGGCGTTGTCCGCGATGAAGAAGGTGCGCACAGATTATGCAAAAACTGCCAGGCCTTGATTGACTAAAAGCGCTGGACAGGAGAGCGATGAAATGAATCGACTGAAAGAAAGTTATCAAAATGAAGCCGTCCCTGCTTTGAAAAAGGCGTTCGAGTATGGGAATGTCATGGAAGTTCCGCGCATCCAGAAGGTCGTTATCAATATCGGCCTTGGCGAAGCGATGGACAACCCCAAGGCGATGGAGGCGGCTGTAGGTGATCTGGTAACCATATCGGGCCAGAAACCTATTCAGACTAAGGCTCGTACCAGTATCGCCAACTTTAAGTTGCGCGAAGGCCGTATCATCGGCGCAAAAGTTACCTTGCGTGGTGATCGGATGTGGTTTTTCCTTGACCGCCTGATCAACGTTGCCTTACCGCGCGTGCGCGATTTCCGTGGGATTTCGCCAGATTCGTTCGATGGCCGGGGTAATTACACTCTCGGGCTGCGCGATCAACTTATCTTCCCCGAAATCGAGTATGACAAAATCGACAAATTGCGCGGGATGGAAGTCACTATCGTAACAACTGCAAAAAACGATGAGCACGCTCGCACGCTGCTCAAGTTGCTTGGAATGCCTTTCAGGAAGGATGCCTAAATTATGGCGAAGAAATGCATGACCTATCGTGAAACGCGTCGAAAGTATCCGACCCGTGTTCGTAACCGCTGTAATCGCTGCGGGCGTCCGCGTGGTTATATTCGTCGCTTCGGCCTGTGCCGGATTTGCTTCCGTGAATTAGCACTGGAAGGCAAGATCCCCGGTGTGGTGAAATCATCCTGGTAAGCCGGGTGGAGGTGCTGGAATGAGTGTTTCTGATCCGATTGCTGATATGCTGACCCGTATTCGTAACGCTGTTATGGTTGGTCAGCCTAGTGTAGCGATGCCATCTTCAACGGTCAAGGCAGAGATTGCCAAGATTTTGAAAGAAGAAGGCGTTGTAGAAGGTTTCGAAGTCGCAGACAGCGAGAAACCCGGGCAAAAAGTATTGCGCATCAAGATTAAATATACGGGTGAACGCCGCGAGCGAAAAGCCGTATTGACTGGTCTTGTGCGTGTCAGCCGCCCTGGTCGTCGCGTCTATACCAAGAAACAAGATATCCCTTGGGTGCTCTCTGGAATGGGCGTTGCCATTCTCTCGACCCCGAAGGGTGTGATGACCGGCCAGCGTGCCCGCCAGTTGGGCGTGGGCGGTGAAATCCTTTGTAAAGTTTGGTAAGGAGGTGGTACTGTGTCTCGCATAGGACGCATGCCTATCACTGTCCCCGCTGGTGTGCAGGTAGATATCAAGGGTTATCAGGTAAAGGTGAAGGGCCCCAAAGGCGAACTTCAGCGTGAGTTTTCTCCGTTGATTGGTATTGCTTTCGATGGTCCCGAAATCGCCGTTACTCGTCGCTCTGATGCCCCTGCCGAACGCGCCCTGCATGGGACAACACGGGCTGTTTTACACAATATGATTCACGGCGTAAGCGCCGGTTTTGTCACTATCCTGGAGTGGGATGGTGTGGGATATCGCGCTGAAATGAGCGGCACCACCCTCGTACTCCACATGGGTTTTTCGCATCCGATCAAGGTTGAACCTGTCGAAGGTATCTCCTTTGATGTTGATGTCAAACTCCGCCAGATTAAGGTGATGGGCTACGACAAAGAAATGGTTGGTCAGGTAGCGGCTAATATTCGCAAAGTACGTCCTGTAGAACCGTACCTGGGCAAAGGCTTGCACTATCTCGGCGAGAAAATTCGCCGTAAGGCCGGTAAATCTGGGAAAGGGAAGAAGTAAGATATGGCGAACAAATCCCGTTCTGCGGCACGTGTTCGAAGGCATATTCGGGTGCGCAAAAGTGTTTTTGGCACCCCTGAACGCCCTCGTTTGTGCGTTTTCCGCAGTCTAAATGATATTTATGCCCAAGTGATAGATGATATCGAAGGGCATACCCTGGTCTCGGCATCCTCGATTGACGCTGAACTGCGCACTAAATTGAACGGCCTTAAGAAAATCGAACAGGCTCGTGCAGTTGGCAAAGCGGTTGCTGAACGTGCCAAAGACAAGGGAATTGCGACGGTCGTTTTTGACCGCGGTGGTTTCCGTTACATGGGCCGCGTGAAAGCCCTGGCTGATGGCGCGCGCGAAGGCGGCCTGGACTTTTAGGCTGGATGGAGAACGACTATGTCGGACTACGAAAAAAAGGTATTTGAACAAGAAGCACCAGAATTCGATGAGCGCGTTATTGAAATTGCGCGTGTCGCCAAAGTGGTAAAAGGTGGCCGCCGCTTTCAATTCCGTGTGACCGTTGTGATCGGTGACAACAAAGGTAAGGTTGGCATGGGTATTGGGAAAGCCAATGCTGTGCCTGATGCCATGCGCAAGGCTACAGAACGCGCCCGCAAGGATATGCGCCATGTTGCCATTATGGGCACGACCATTCCCCATGAAGTTTTGGGCAGGGTCGGTGGTTCACGCATTTTGCTCAAGCCTGCTTCGCAAGGTACCGGCGTTATCGCCGCTGGTGGTGTGCGCGCTGTGCTGGAAGCAGCTGGTGTGCGTGACATCCTGACCAAATCGCTGGGCGGCTCCAATGTGCTCAACAGCGTGATGGCAACCTTTAGCGCCCTTGATGGACTCAAGTCTCCGGCTGTCGAAGCCGCCCGACGCGGTAAACCGGTCGAAGAGTTGATGCCTTTCTGGGAGCGACGGAGGAAGAATGGCTAAGAAAACTGAAAAGAAAACTGTACGCGTGACGCTGGTCAAAAGCTCAATCGGGTTTCCCGAGCCGCAGAAACGCACAGTTAAGGCGCTTGGTTTGCGCCGTATGAACTTTACTGTTGAGCATGAAGATACCCCCGTTTTACGTGGGATGCTCAAAAAAATTATTCATCTCATTCGGATTGACGAGTAGGAGACGCAATGAAACTCCACGATCTAATCCCCAATCCGGGTTCTAAGAAGAACCGCAAACGCGTGGGGCGTGGTATCTCTGCCGGCCAGGGTAAAACTGCCGGTCGCGGTACCAAAGGCGAAGGCTCTCGTTCCGGCCAGGGCGGCCATTTGTACCGCCAGGGTGGCAACCTGCCTTTCTATCGCCGCCTGCCTTTCATGCGCGGTGAGGGGTTCACCCCGCCCAACACGGTTGAGTACAATGAAATCAACCTTGATCAACTCTCTGAAGCCTTTAAGGCCAACGAAGAAGTCAGCCCTGAAGCCTTGGATGCGGCCCGCCTGTTGCGCGATGCGCGTAATCCAGTGGTCATCTTGGGGCGTGGCGAAGTGACAGTCCCGTTGAAAGTGCGCGTTCATCGCGTGAGCGCTGGCGCCAAAAGCAAGATTGAAGCTGCTGGCGGCTCTGTCGAATTCATCGCCTAAGGAGACTTTTCTATGAAAAACACATGGTTGGCCTGGCGCTACCTGTGGAAATCGGAAGACATCCGCCGGATGTTGCTGGTGACACTTGGTTTGCTGGCGATTTATCGCTTGGCGGCCAATGTCCCGGCTCCCGGTATTGATGTCACAGTGCTTGCGCAACTGAAGCAGTTGATCTCGACCCAGGGCAATTTTGTCCAGTTCTTGAATCTGCTTTCTGGCGGCACGATTTCTAACTTTTCCATCCTTTCAATGGGTGTCTATCCTTACATCACTGCCCAGATCATTCTCCAGTTGTTGATCCCGATTATTCCTTCCTTGCAGAAACGCATGCAGGAGAACCCAACGGAAGGCCGCAAATGGATGGAGCGCACCACCTATTACTTGGTGGTACCGATGGCTGCACTTTCTGCCTTTGGACAGATTAACATCTTCAACCAGTTGACCCTCTCCAGCCCTGCCATTAACAAGCCTGTCCTTGATTTTGGTTTTTCTGGCCCCCAAATTATCCCTTCCCTGACCGCGCTTATCAGCATGGTCGCCGGGACGATGTTCGCCATCTGGATCGGTGAGTTGATTTCTGAGTATGGTATTCGCAAGCAAGGTCTTTCCCTGGTTATTTTCGCTGGCATTGTTTCGCAGATGCCGGCAAACTTGCTCCAGATTTTTGCTGACGAACAAAATCGTTACTTCTTGCTGGTCTTAATGGTTGTGGTTATTCTGGCAACGATTTTTGCCATCGTTTATGTTCAACAAGGGCGCAGGTTTGTGCCTGTCATGTATCCTGGCCGTCGGGTTGGCAATCGCATGTCGATGCCGGTTAAGGCTTCGCTACCACTGATGGTTAACATGGCTGGTATGATCCCGCTCATCTTTGCCAGCGCCATCTTACAATTTCCGGCTATCCTCTCTTCCTGGTTCCTGAACAATACGAACGAGACTATCCGGCAAATTGCGATTGGAACTCAGACTACATTCTCGCCCAACAACTCTGCCTACTGGATCATCTATTTCTTGATGGTTGTCATCTTCTCCTTCTTCTACACCGATGTTTTGTTCACTCAGCAAAATTATGGTGACAATCTGAAGAAGGCAGGCGCTCAGATTCCGGGTGTGGAACGCGGTAAAAAGACTCAGGATTACCTCAGCAAAGTGCAACGTCGCATTACCTTGCCGGGCGCTTTATTCTTGGGTTTGGTTGCTGTATTGCCCTTTCTTGTCAGCCTGTTCTTAGAGGCCGTTGGAATTGGCGGCGGCCTGGGTTCTTCTTCGAGCCTGTTCCTGGCTTCATCTTCAGGCTTATTGATTGTGGTTGGCGTTGTTCGTGACACTTTCTCTGTGATTGATGCAGAATTGAAGTTGCACGGTTACCAAGACTCAATCCTGGTTCGATAAGCGCGAGGTGCTTAATGCCAACTTATATCGTACTGCTTGGCCCTCCCGGAGCGGGAAAAGGCACGCAGGCGAAGGTTCTGGCCGAAAAATTTGGCCTGCCGCACATCTCTTCGGGAGACATCTTCCGTGAGAACATTAAAAACAACACAGAGTTGGGTAAGTTAGCCCAGACCTATATCCATCAGGGTGAGTTGGTTCCGGATGACCTGACAATCGAGATGATTCGAGACAGATTTTCCCGCCCTGATTGTGACAACGGCGCAATTTTGGATGGCTTTCCTCGTACGCCTGCGCAAGCAGATGCACTGTGTAAAATGCTCAAGGGCTTCAATGGTAAGGTGGATTTGGTACCTTTCATTTCTGCCCCGCAAAATGTTCTCATCAAACGCCTTGCCGGGCGATGGACATGCCGCGCCATGGGCGGCCATGTTTATCACGACAAGTTCAACCCGCCCAAGCAAGTTGGATTCTGCGATATCGATGGATCTGAACTTTACCAACGTGACGACGACAAGGCCGAGACTGTTACTCATCGGATCGAAGTCTATTTGAAACAGACCACTCCCCTGATCGACTACTACAAAGAACGGGGTGTCTTGGTACAAATTAATGGGTTTGCGCCTATCGAGGAAGTGAGCAAGCAACTGCTTTCCGCTCTCGGCAAACCCGTTGAAGGAAAGTAGTTTTAGGCTAAAAAATGACCTGGGATCGTGAAATCACCTTGAAAAATCCGGTAGAAATCGCCATCATGCGCGAAGCCGGACGTATCAATGCCACTGTACATGCTGCGATCCGCGAACTCTTGAAACCAGGTGTTTCGACTGCTGACCTCGACGCGGCTGCCGAGGAAGTACTCAAGAAGCACGGGGCTGTCTCACCCTTCAAAGGCTACGGGCATCCGCCCTTTCCGAATTCCATCACTACCAGCATTAATCATGAGCTGGTACATGGAATACCAAGCCAGCAGCGTAAACTCAAAGAAGGCGACATCATCTCGATAGATTGTGGCACCTTTTTTGAAGGTTACGTTGCAGACTCAGCCTTTACCGCAGGGGTGGGAGTAATCTCTGCAAAAGCACAGAAATTGCTTGATGTTACTGAACAGGCGCTTTTTGTGGGTATTGCCCAAATGCGCGTCGGAAAACGCACCGGCGACATCTCTGCGGCAATACAGCAGTTTGTTGAAAGCCACGGCTATCACGTGACACGTGAGTACACAGGCCATGGGGTTGGGCAAACCATGCACGAAGGACCACAGGTGCCAAATTACGGAAAACCCGCAACTGGCATTCCCTTGCGCACAGGCATGGTTATAGCATTGGAACCAATGGTGTTGGTGGGAACCCACCGCACCAAAGTAGCAGCAGATAAATGGACGGTTGTTTCTGCTGATGGGTCACTGACTGCCCACTTTGAACATAGTGTGGCGGTTACCGAAGGGGAGCCTCTTCTCCTGACTGTCCTCTGACCCGTTGTTTTGTTGCGTTCTGTCCGCCAAAGCCTGCGCCAGATTTGTGTCTGGACGAAATAAGCGTAAGCAAGTATAATCAAGAATTTGATTGCACCTGACACGAAAGTGTCATAAGTAAGGAGAAAAGCACTCATGAAAGTAGCACCTTCCATCCGTAAACGCTGCGCAAAGTGCAAAGTTGTTAAGCGTAGCGGCAGATTGTATATCATCTGCGAAAATCCCAAGCATAAGCAGCGACAAGGGTAAAGAATATGGCAAGAATCGAAGGTATTGACCTGCCGCGCAACAAGCGCGTTGAAATTGGCCTGACCTATTTGTTTGGGATTGGCCCGACTCGTTCCAAGAAGATCCTGGCGAGTACAAAAATCAACCCTGATACGCGTATCAAGGATCTGACTGAGACTGAAGTCGCTGCCTTGCGCGAGTTCATCACTCAGAATTTCATTGTTGAAGGTGACTTGCGCCGTCAGGAACAACTGAATATCAAGCGTTTAATTGAAATTGGTTGTTATCGTGGAATGCGACATCGCCGTAACCTGCCCACCAATGGGCAGCGCACCCGCACGAATGCGCGTACTCGCAAAGGCCCCAAGAAGACTGTGGCCGGTCGTGGTCGCCGTCGCGGTACCAAGAAGTAATTTCAACGAGGTTATAAAGACTTATGGCACAAAGCGTACGTCAGGCGCGCCGCTCCGGTGGCGCAAAAAAAACCAAACGCACCTTATCTTCGGGGCAGGTTCACATTTTTGCCTCGTTCAACAACACCATTATCACGGTTACAGATTCTTCTGGCAACACGGTGACTTGGGGTTCGGCTGGTTCGGCTGGCTTCAAAGGCTCCCGCAAAAGCACCCCATTTGCTGCACGCCTGGCTGCTGAACAGGCCATTAAAGCCGCCCAGCAAATGGGCATGCAGGAAGCCGATTTGATAGTCAAAGGCCCCGGTCCTGGCCGCGAGTCGGCAATCCGTGCAGTCCAGTCCATGGGCATTAAAGTCCGTTCCATCGTGGATACGACCCCCATTCCTCATAATGGGTGCCGTCCTCCGAAGAAACGCCGCGTTTAATTTGTTGTTGGAGAGGTAAGACAAATATGGCAAAGTATATTGGTCCGGTATGTAAACTATGCCGGCGTGAAGGTGAAAAATTATTTCTCAAGGGCGATCGTTGCTTTACTCCGAAGTGCGCTTTCCAGCGCCGCAGCTTCGCCCCTGGTCAGCATGGCAAATCTGGTGGCAGAGGCCGGGGCGGCATGGGTCGCGAATCGGACTATGGTCGCCAGCTGCGCGCCAAACAGCGCGCTCGTCGCGTCTATGGTGTGCTGGAACGTCAGTTCCGCCGCTATTACGAAACTGCACGCGGACGGCACGGCCTGACTGGTCTTAATCTCTTGCAGATTCTCGAATCTCGCATGGATAACATCGTCTATCGGCTTGGTTTTGCTTCCAGCCGTGCCCAGGCGCGCTTGCTGGTGACGCATGGCCACTTTACCGTCAATGGCCGCCGCACAGATGTTCCCTCGATGCTTTTGGCTCCTGGGGATGCCTTGCAGGTTCGCGAAGGTTCACGTCAGATTTCCTATTTCAAGCAATTGATGACTGATGCCGGGTCGCGCACATTTCCTGCCTGGTTGAATCGTGACGTAAGCAATCTGGTTGGTACTCTACAGCGTTTGCCTGAGCGCGCTGAAATTGACGGCAGTCTGGACGAACAGCTTATCGTTGAGTACTACTCACGTTAATGTGCTTCGGCGGTCTCAATATTGTGGGCGGTTTATGCCGTCTTTCTAAACAAGGGAGAGGTGAACTGTGACCGGTCTAATAAATATGGTCATGCCGAAGATCGAGCGCGAAGCAGAAGCTCGAAATTACGGAAAATTTATCATCGGCCCGCTCGAACGTGGCTATGGTAACACTGTTGGCAATACTCTGCGCCGTGTGTTGCTCTCCTCGCTGGATGGCGCTGCAATTACCTCGGTTCGTGTTTCGGATGTCTTGCATGAGTTTAGCGACATCCCTGGCGTGCGCGAGGATGTAATTCAAGTTATGCTTCAAGTCAAGCAGTTGCGTTTGAAGCTAAATGGCGTTGAATCGACCCGTATGCACCTTGAAGTGCGCGGCGAAGGCATGGTTACCGGTGCCGATATCATTGCGCCCTCTGAAGTGGATGTAATCAACCCGGACTTGTACCTTTTTACGGTTGACGATCCAAAGACGCGCCTTGATATCGAAATGACAGTTGAGCGAGGCCGCGGTTATTCGCCTGCCAATGAGCGTTCTGGTCATTTACCAATCGGTGAACTGCCCGTGGATGCGATTTTCAGCCCGGTAAGACGTGTCAACTGGGAAGTCTCGAACGCTCGCGTTGGTCAGAGCACAAACTATGACAAGCTGATGCTTGAAATTTGGACAGATGGAACGGTTGCCCCCGAAAAGGCGCTCTCGACCGCTGCCAAAATCATGATCGAGCACCTGCGTTTTATTGCAGGCATCAGCGAAGAGACACTCTCAATCGTCGTGGAACAGGAAGTTTCTGGCACACGCTTGAGCACAGAGATGGCTGAAACACCCGTTGAAGCCCTGGATTTGTCGGTGCGCGTTTTCAACTCGCTAAAACGTACCGGCATCACCACCGTTGGCGATGTGTTGGACTTGCTTGAGAAGGGTGAGCAAGCCGTCATGTCCATACGTAATTTCGGTGAAAAGAGCCTGGATGAATTGCGTGACAAAATGCGCGAAAAAGGCTTTATGCGAGACCAAACAAATAACGCGGAGTAAGTTGAAATGCGACATCAGGTAGCAGGTTACAGACTTGGACGCAGCAAGGGCGCGCGTATTGCCCTGCGGCGCACCCTTATCAAACAACTATTCACACACGAGCGTATTACGACCACGCGCGCCAAAGCCGAAGCCATTCGTGGCGAGGCTGAGCGTATGATCACGATTGCGCGCCGCTCGGCTGAAGCCGAAGATTCGCGTAAAGTTTATGCGCGCCGCCTTATTGCTGCCCGTTTGGGTGGCGGTAATGAAGTCGTGCAGAAATTGTTCGACGAAATTGCCCCGCGCTTTGCCGAACGTCCCGGTGGTTATACCCGTATGCTCAAACTTGGCCCACGCCTCGGCGATGCGGCCCAGATGGTAATGCTCGAACTCGTTGAAGAGTAGACCAGAGTGACAGGGGCGCTTACCGCGTCCTTGCTCTCGAACAATGGCACGTTACCAAATCATTCTCGCTTACGACGGCACAGGCTTCTACGGAAGCCAGCGCCAGGCGAAGGCACGCACGGTACAGGGCGAACTCGAAACCGCCCTGCGGCGCATCGGTTGGGTCGGACGTTCTGTCCTGCTTGCCGGTCGCACCGATACCGGTGTCCATGCCAGCGGCCAGGTTGCCGCGTTGGATTTTGACAACTGGAAGCACTCCCCGGCTGAATTGCTGGATGCGCTAAATAGCCAACTTCCGCGCGATATGGCCGCCAGCCATGTGACGCTTACCACCGACGCCTTTCACCCCCGTTTCGATGCGATTGCGCGCTGCTATGTTTACCGCTTATTCTTCCAGGCGGCGCGCGACCCGCTCAGGGAACGTTATGCCTGGAGAATCTGGCCCCCGCTGGAAGTCGAAGCCTTGCGCGAAGCCGCCAGCCTGTTGCTTGGGACGCATGATTTTGCTCCATTCGGTACCCCGCCCCGGCCCGAAAGCACAACCGTGCGAACGATCCAACAGGCGGAGTGGCAGATCCATGATGACGAGTTACGCTTTACGGTGCAAGCCGAAGCTTTTCTCTACCGCATGGTGCGACGTATGACCTTTATTCAGGTGGCTGCGGCCCAGGGACGCCTTTCAGCGCAAACCCTGGCCGATGTAGTGGCTGGCAGGTCTTCGGGAGAACGTCTTCCGGCCGGCCTGGCTCCGGCGCACGGCCTGTGTCTGGTGTCCGTCAGCTATCCAAATCGAGAGTGATATCATGCCCGCGTGGGCGGGTATTAATCCACCCGGCCCAATGGCCTGGCGAGAATGACAGTTTTTGAATCAAGTAAGTGGAGAGACGACCGTGTATAAATCGTATTATCCCAAAGCCGCTGAGATCAAATCCGAATGGGTTGTGGTTGATGCCGCTGGACAGACGCTCGGGCGCGTGACAACCCAAATCGCCGCGCTTTTGCTCGGTAAACACAAACCGACCTTTACCCCCGGCGTGCCGATGGGTGATTATGTTGTGGTGCTGAATGCGGCTCACATTACCGTGACCGGTGACCGCCTGAACACCAAAATGTATCATCACCATTCGGGTTATCCTGGTGGCTTGAAGACCATTTCCCTGCGCGACCAGTTGCAGTCGCGTCCCGATCGCGTTATTCGCGCGGCGGTCTGGGGGATGTTGCCGCACAACAAGATGGGTCGCCAGATCATTAAGCGGCTCAAGATTTACAGCGGCGCCGAGCACCCGCATAGCGCCCAGGTTGTAGAGAAGTAAAAGGAGTAAGTGAAATTATGACCCAGTATTATGAAGGTATTGGCCGCCGCAAGGAAAGCACCGCCCGTGTGCGCGTGATGACCGGCGCTGGTCAGTTCGTGGTCAACAATAAGGAAGCTGCCGCTTATTTCACCCGCGAAGGCGACCTGAACGATGTCTTGCTTGCTTTTGGGGCGATTGGTCAGGCCCGCGAAGGCTATGACATCAGCGTAGTCGTCACCGGCGGCGGCGTTAGCGGCCAGACCGATGCGGTTAAGATGGGCATGGCCCGCGCGCTGGTCAAGATGAACATCGAGTGGAACTCTGCCATGCGCAAGGCTGGCTTGCTGACCCGCGATGCGCGCGTCAAAGAGCGCAAAAAGCCAGGTCTCAAGCGCGCCCGCAAGGCTCCTACCTACACCAAGCGTTAATTTTTCTGTTGCGCGGCCCTGCTGCGCGGCTATTGCACCGCAGAGAACGCGGAGAGCGCCGAGTTACCAAACTCCAAGCTTTCTGTGTTCTCTGCATTTAATCTTTTGAATAGGATGTCTCATGCCTGGTTTGTCCCTCTCTAAACTTGCGAATCTCTTCACAGCCTTTGAATTGGAGAATCTGACCGGTCTGTCCGTTCTTCATGCGGCTGAGCTAGCCGGGGCGCATGTGCCGCCTTTTTCGCCGGATCTGCCCGCCCTGCTGGTGGATGTGAGTGACGTGGGAACGGCCCGGGCTGTTTTGCTGAACAATTATCCCCTCGAACATCCCGTGCGAGTGCAGGGCGCGGATGGAGCTGTCCGCGACCTTTTTCTGGCGGAGTGGGGCGATGCGGACTCTGGCTCGGTCTTTCTCCCGCCCCGTGAGCGCGGCCACGCCTTCGAGACTTTTCAGGAGATCATCGCTTACCTGCGCGCGCCGGATGGCTGCCCTTGGGACCGCAAACAGACTCATCAGTCCCTGCGCCAGCACTTGATCGAAGAAGCCTACGAGGTGATCGACGCGATAGACGCCACTGACCCGTCCAAACTGGCCGAAGAGTTTGGCGACCTCCTTTTGCAGATCTTTTTGCATGCCCAGATCGGCTATGAAACGGGTGAATATCGCCTGGCAGATGTGGTCAAGGGCATCAACGACAAGATCATCCGCCGCCACCCGCACGTTTTTGGCGAGGTGACTGTGGACGGCGAAGGCCAGGTGCTGACCAACTGGGAAGCCATTAAGAAGCAAGAACGGGAACAGAACGGTGAGCAGGAAAAGGGTATTTTGGATGGTGTGCCAAAAGCTCTTCCTGCCCTGCACTTGGCCCAGGAATACCAGGAGCGCGCCGCGCGGGTCGGGTTCGACTGGCCGGAGGTCGGTGGGGTGCTCGAAAAAATCAGCGAGGAGATTGGGGAGATTCAACGCGCTGAAAATATGGACGAGTTGACCGATGAACTGGGCGATCTGTTCTTTGTGCTGGTCAACCTGGCGCGCTGGAAGAAGATCGACGCGGAAGCGGCCCTGCAAGCCGCCAACCGCAAATTCAAGCGCCGCTTTGGCCATATCGAAAAACGCGCCCGTGAATTGGGCCGTGCCCTGCCGGAGATGTCCCTGGATGAGATGGACGCGCTTTGGGACGAAGCCAAGGGTCTGGGGCTGTAAGCGCTAATTTTCTGAGGTGCGAAGCGCATAACAATAAGCTTTGTTTGGCGATGTTGGAGTATCTAATATGAGCTTTTCTAAATTTTTGTTATTTATTTTCTGGGTTTTCCTGATGGTGACAACTGCCTGTGCCAATCAGGCCGGAGATTACCCGACTGCATTGTCTACTGCGATTTCTTACACTTTGCCCACTTCTATCACATCATCGAAGTCGACGCCTCTTGTATTGCCAACAATTACACTTGCGCCAATTGCCTCGCCAACAAGAACGCTCCTCCCTTATCTGTCAGTTGAGCATGCGGACAAAGTATTTCAGCAATGGTTATCAGGGACTCCCGATTGTCTTTTTCCATGCTGGGCTGGGTTGGTTCCCGGAAAAACAACATGGGAAGACGCGGTGTACAACTTAAAACCAGTCTTTCATATTGATTTTCCGGTAAATGACAGATGTGACTATGGGGTGTGTGGCGCGGCAGGTTGGGACTTTGACACAAAAGATGGTAAACATTATGGAGGTACTATCTATGAAAAGGAAGGATTTCTACATTCAGTAATAATTGGAGGTTACGCTGGAGCGGATTTTGGCATAAAAAAGATATTCGAAACTTATGGAGAGCCATCTCAGGCTTTGGTTTTTGCATCACCTGAGTTTGCCGGTGACCCGCCAAGACTAGAGATTGTGTTTTTCTTTGAACGATTTAAGTTTAGTATTAAATATGCATGGTGGGCTGAAACTAAGAAGGACGAATTTGTTGCTTGTGGACAGCCCGAGTTGTTCAGATTAGGTATAGTTGCCACTGAAGAAAATTCATGGACAACAGAAGAAATTGCCAGGGTTGGCGACCAGAAAGATGATCATTTTATACTTAGACACAGACCAATTAGCGATGTTACGAGTATGAATACAATTGATTTGTATGTGCTTGTAATGGCAAACAACTCTGATGTTTGTATTAGTATTCCAGTGGAGCCTTGGCGCTGACAAGCTATAGGGCATCAACGGCTTAAGACAAAATGCAAGATGCCAAGAAACTGAAAGATTTTCTTGGCGTCTGCTTTTTTATCTTGCCTGCTTGGCGGTTTAGTTTTGGAGCAGGTGCTTTGCGAACAGCGTGACCTGTTCCTTTACCTTGCCCCAGGCGGGTCTGGAAGGGTCGTACAGGTCGTGGCCGCCGTCAAACTCTGCATAGGTCACTTGAACCGGATAACGCTTCAGGTTGGCGCGGGTAAACTTAAGATCGACCAGGTTATCGGCGCGGCCCTGCAGGATCAGGGTGGGGGCGGCCTGGTGCGGGATGGCCTGGTAGCCCATTTGCCCGGCCTTGCGGATTTCATCGAACAGGCCGATCGGCACGTTGAAATCGAGGATCTGCTCGCGGATGGCGGGGTCGTCGATGTTGATACCCGGCAGGAAGTCGGCCAACCCCTGGCGGAACTGGCTGTTGTTGAAATCGGGTTTCATGATGCGCATCGGCTTGACCTGCGGCAGAACGCGCCTTATAACGGGCAGGGAGGCCCACAGCGGGCCGGGAATCTTCCAGAAGGGGGCGTAGATGATTAAACCGTCAATCTTCGCCTGGGCGGCCGCAGCCAGGGACAGGGCCGAACCCATCGAATTGCCGACCAGTAAAAGGGGAGAATGGTTCCGGCGCAGTTCTTCCAGGGCGGAGAGAACCGCATCCAGCCAATCCTGTGCCGTTTTCTTGGGCAGGCTTTCGATTTCTGAGCCAAACCCGGGCAGCAAAATCCCTTTTGCCGTAAAGCCAAGTTCATGCAGGGTTTCACCCGTGGCGCGCATTTCGAGCGATGTGCCGGGGAAGCCGTGCACCAGCAGGGCGGCGGGCTGGCCGCCCTCGAAGTGAAATGGTTCGTGTTCGGGGGCCAGGAAGGGTTTGAAGGGCAGCACGGTTTTTAATCCTTGACCAGCCCGCCGTGGTAGAGCAGTTCGTAGGCTCTGACGCCTTCGCGCTCGATCCATTCCTTGCCGTGGAAGTGGCTGAAATCGCCTTCGCTGGTGTCGATGTAGGTCAAATTCCCTGCGCTGTGACGGAAACCGCCCAGGAAGCGGCCTTCGGCGTACATGCGTGACAGGCTGGCCTTGATCATGCCCCCGGCCTCGGCCGCGCTGATCAGCTCCGGATGCAGGATGTAGCCGTAATAGTTCATCGCCCAAACAGGTTTGCCCTCAAAGAAGACGGCTTCTTCACCGATGAAATCTGTCCCGCCAAAGTAACTGTCGATGTAGAGCCAGTCGCCTTCGGTGTATTGCAAGTCATGAGAGCCGGGACGGCTGGAGGCGCCCTGCGCGCCGCTGCCAACATAGGTGGCGGCTTTGGCGCGGACGATGAAGGCGTGCAGTTGGTCTAATTGCATGGGTTTCCACCTTTCTGTGGGGTTACTTCCCGCCGGCCAGGGTTTCCTCGCGCGGGTCGGCTCCGGCGTAGATGCGGCCGTCTTCACCGATCAGGATCGCGCCGACTGCCCCATAATCTTTGTCCCAGTCCGGGTCGCGCTCAGTCGTGTAGCCCATGTTTTGCAAACCTTCAGCCGCATGGTCATACAGGCTGGCTTCGAGACGCAGACCGCCGGGGGTGAATTCGTGCGGCGCAAAGGACGAGGGCGCGCTGATGCTGTAGAAACGCGGCGCGCTGATGGCCTGCTGGATGTCCATCTCGAAGACAACCATGTTCAGGAAAACCTGGATTAAGGCCTGGGCCTGCATATCGCCGCCGGGGGTTGAGAAGGACATGAAGTATTTACCATCCTTGAAGACGATGACCGAATGCGGGGTGATGCGCGGACGTTTGCCCGGCTCCAGCGCGCCAACGTGGGCCGGGTCGAGGCGGAATTGGTTCATGCGATTGCCGAGGTTCAGTCCCGTGCCGGGGACCATCGGGGTCTGTGGAAAATCGGAGGGGGTGATGACGACCGAGTTGCCGTACTGGTCGAGGATGGCCAGTTGCGAGGTGTCCTGCCCGGCCTGGAAATCGGCGGTTAAACGCTCAAACAGGCCGAGGCTGGCGCGCGCGTCCCCGCTAACCGGCGCGGATGAAGGCCCATAGCCGGGTATCTGGCCGGGCGGCGGGAGCAGGCCAAAGGCCGAATCCGTCATCAAAGCCCGGCGCTGGGCGGCATATTCCTTTGAGAGCAGGGTCTCCAGTGGCACATCCACAAAAGCGGCATCGCCAATGTAGGCTTCGCGGTCGGCAAAGACCAGCTCGATGGCCTGGGTGACGGTGTGGATGTAAGCCGGGCTGTTGTGGCCGAGGCTTTTCAGGTCAATGCCTTCCAGGATTTGCAGGACCATCGGCTCGACAACGCCCTGCGACCAGGTGCCGTTGCCGTAGAAGGTGTAGGGGCCGTAGCTGCCGCTGACCGGGGTTTCCCAACTGCCGCTATAGGTGGCGAGATCTTCGGCGCTGATCAGGCCGTTTTTGTCTTGGTGCAGAGTGACGATTTTCTCGGCGATCGGGCCTTTATAGAAATAATCGCGCACAGCCTGGTAGCCGCTCTGGTTGTCGGCGGCTCCGTCGGCAGCATCGGACAGGGCTTGCAGGGTCCCGGCCAGATCGGGCTGGGTGAAACGGTCGTACAGGTGGATGGGTCGCCACCACTCGCCTTTGAGATAGACCTGAGCGTTGTAGGGCAGAAGGAAGCTCAGCCCGATGCGCTCGATGAGCGAGAAGTTCAAGTTGCGGGCCATGATGGCGTGGACCGGAAAGCCCTCACGCGCCAGTTGGATGGCCGGGGCGGCCAGTTCACTAAAGGGCAGCGTTCCGCACTCTTGAAGCAGGGCAACCATTACATCTGGCGAGGCAGGCACGAGTTGAGCGTAAATGTCCATCTCAGGCACAGTTTCGAAGCCGCGTGCTGTAAATTTTTCGATGCTGGCGGCCATGGGGGCTTTGCCTGCGCCGATGTAGGATTTTACCTGGCCGCTGCTGGCGTTGTAATACATCAGCGGGGCCACGCCCGGAAACGAGGATGCTTCGCCGTGGGTGACATTCAGGGTCAGCAGGGCGCTGACAGCCGCATCACAGGCCGTGCCGCCTTTGGCAAGCACATCCAGCGCGGCCTGGGTAGCCCAGGGCGTGCCGGTCACGGCAGCGTATTCATCGCCAACGAAGAGCGTTTTTTCGATTTTGGTCAAGTCGCTGTATTCCATTGGGTCGCGCGGACCCTTGGGCAGCAGGGCGTAGAGGATGGCGGCAATGGCAACAATGCTGATGATGCCGATGGCGAGGTTACGAAGGAATTTTTTCACGTTAAGCCTGTTAGATGTTTGTTGAATGAGATAGGTAAGTTTACCAAAGAAAGAAGCGTGTAGTAGATTTTTCACCCCTGCAATTTTTTCGAAGCGGTATAATCTTGTTTCTCAAGGATATCAACCGATGAAATCTCCCGTTTATTTTGATTATGCCGCCACAACCCCGGTCGATCCGCGCGTGCTGGAGGCGATGCTGCCCTACTTTAGCGAAAACTTTGGCAACCCGTCCTCTGTCCACCGTATCGGACAGCGCGCCGAGGCTGCGCTCGAAACCGCCCGCGAGATGATCGCCAGCGCTCTGAACTGTCGATCGGACGAGGTTATTTTCACATCCTGCGGCTCCGAATCGGATAACCTGGCCCTGCGCGGCGCGGCTTTTGCCCAACGCGACAAAACCGGTGCGAATTGGATCCTGTGTTCGCGCGCCGAGCACCCGGCGGTCTCCAAAACCGCCCTGCAGTTGGAAAAATTGCACGGCTTCCAGGTTGAGTGGCTGGATGTGGACGAAACCGGCATGGTCACGCCCGCCGCGCTCGAAAAGGCGATTTGCGACAAGACCGCCCTGGTTTCGGCCATGGTTGCCAACAATGAGTTTGGCACAATCAACCCGATCCCTGAACTGGCGGCGATTTGCCGCGCGCATAAGATTCCCTTCCACAGTGACGCTGTGCAGGCGGCGGCTTATCTGGATGTCGATGTCGAACGCCTGGGCGTGGATCTGCTCTCGCTGGGCGCGCATAAATTCTACGGGCCGAAGGGCGTCGGGGCCTTGTACGTCCGCAAGGGGACGGGGGTGTATCCGCACCTGACCGGCGGCGGGCAGGAATTCGGCCTGCGGGCCGGGACGCAGAACATCCCGCTGATTGTTGGGCTGGCAGAGTCGCTGCGCTTGGCGGTGGCCGAGCGCGATGCGCGGACGGCGTACCTGCTCCCGCTGCGCGATAAAATTATCGGCTCGGTGCTTGAATCGGTTGCCGAATCCAGGCTGACCGGGCATCTTGAGTCCCGTTTGCCGAACCATGCTTCGTTTGTCTTCAAGGATGCTGATGGCAACCTGCTCTTACAGTTGCTCGACGCGGCCGGGTTTGCCTGTTCATCTGGCTCGGCCTGCAAAACGGGCAACCCCGAACCTTCGGAAGCCGTCACTAGCCTGGGTTTCAGCCGTGATTGGGCGCTTGGCTCGCTACGGGTGACGCTGGGCGCCTCCACCGCGCCAGCCGATGTGGAAAATTTCCTGCAAGCCTTGCCGAATCTGGTCGAAAAGGCGCGTGCCTTGAAATCTGGATAGCGAATGCGGGCATTTATGCTATTTTTAGTCGATTTTGATGCCAAACATTGCAAAAATTTTATTTTGGCTATTGTCAAGCCTGCAATATACCTTTATAATCAGCCCCAATCTCTTTGTACTGGAGCAATCTCTTTATGATGGAACAACAAGATGCCCTGACGGGCGACGGGGGCAGTGAAGAACTGATTCCCGAAAGCAATGGCGCCATGGAAAGTATGGAATCCTTAATGGAGTCCGATACCGGCCTTGAATTCCCCAGCCAGGGTGAAATTCGCACCGGCGTTATTGCCAGCATTTCTTCCTCCCAGTTACTTGTTAGTGTTGGCGCCAAGTCTGAAGGCGTCATTACTGGCCGCGAACTGGATCAAATTCCTGTATCGGAACGCGAAGCATTCAAAGTAGGCCAGGAAATCCCGGTCTACGTCGTCAACCCCGAAGACCAGTATGGCAATGTGGTCTTGTCCTATGTCCGCGCGCGTGAAGCCATGGGCTGGGAAGTTGTTGAGAAAATGCAGGAAACCGGCGATACCTTTGAGGGCCTCGTGGAAGGCTACAACAAGGGTGGCCTGATCGTTCTGGTGCATGGATTGCGCGGCTTTGTGCCCGCATCCCAAATCGGCATGGCTCGCCGTACCCAGGTTCAGGGTGACACTCCTGATCGTTGGGCCAAGCAAATTGGCGAGACCATCAGCGTGCGCATCATCGAAGTGGACCGCGCCCGCCGCCGCCTGATTCTTTCAGAGCGCTCTGCCAACCCCGAAACCCGCCAGTCGATCAAAGAACGCGTTATCGACGAGCTGGAAGAAGGCAAGGTATACACCGGCCGCGTCACCAGCGTGGCTGATTTTGGCGCTTTTGTCAACATCAACGGCGCCGATGGCCTGGTTCACCTGTCCGAGGTTTCCTGGGAACGCGTCCAGCATCCGGGCGAGGTGCTCAAGGTCGGCGATGAAGTCCAGGTCAAGATCATCGGTATCGACCGCGAGAAGAAACGCATCGGTCTGTCCATCAAAGCTCTGCAAGAAGATCCCTGGCAAGACAAAGTGGGCACTTTCAAGGTCGGACAACTGACCGAAGGTGTTATCACCCGTCTGACCAAATTCGGCGCTTTTGCCCGTCTTGAAGGCGACATCGAAGGTTTGGTGCATATTTCAGAACTCTCCGAAAATCGTATCAATCACCCCAAGGAAGCCGTCAAAGAAGGCGATACCCTGACCCTGCGTGTCATCCGCATCGACTCTGACCAGCGCCGCATCGGACTCAGCCTGCGTAAGGTTGATTCTGCTGCCTACACTGACCTGGATATGAAATCCCTGACCGCCGAACTCGACGACGAATTTAGCGAACAGCCCGAAGACGAACAAGCACCAGACCAGGCAGAAGGCTAAACCGGAGCCAAAAAGCAAGAGCGCACCTTTCCGGTGCGCTCTTTTTATAGCCATGAAACCTATACTAATTGATGCACATCAAGATCTGGCCTGGAACATGCTCACTTTTGGGCGTGACTACAGCCTTTCGGCGCAGGAGACCCGCCAGCGCGAAGAAGGCAGCCTGACCGTTCAGAAAAATGACGACACCTTGCTTGGCTGGCCTGAGTTCCAGGTGGGCCGCGTGGCAATCGTTTTTGCGACCTTGTTTGCGGCCCCGGCCCGTGCCAGCGAAGGGGATTGGGACAGCCAGGTTTATCAAAACATGGAACAGGCCCATCAGTTTTACAAAAACCAGGTAAATGCCTACGCGCGACTCTTTGACCTGCACCCGGACAAATTCACCCCGCTGCGCTCCACCCGTGACCTGTCTGCCGTTATGGATGCCTGGCAGCGCGCTGAATCGCCGGCCCCGACGGGTTTGGTGACCTTGATGGAGGGTGCAGACGGTATCCGCAGCATCGATGAATTGGATGAGTGGTGGGAACTGGGGGTGCGAATCATCGGCCCCGCCTGGAAATCCACCCGTTATTGCGGCGGGACTGGTGAACCCGGGCCCTTAACTGCTGAAGGTCGTTCGCTGTTGGCGGGCATGGCTGAGCGCGGATTTGGTCTGGATATCAGCCACATGGCCTGGGAATCAGCCCTTGAAGCTCTCGATCGTTACGAAGGAGCGCTTATTGCCAGCCACGCCAACCCGTTAAAGATGGTCGGGAACAGTACTTCCAATCGTTTCTTGAGCGACGAAATCATAGATAAATTGATCGAGCGCGGCGGCGTGGTGGGGATTGTGCCTTTCAACCGCTTCCTCGACCACGGTTGGAAGCGGGGCGACGCCCGTAGCCCGCTCGACAGGATTGTTGCGCACATGGACTATATTTGCCAGCGCGCCGGTGATGCCCTGCACGTTGGTATTGGCAGCGACTTCGATGGCGGGTTTGGTCTGCAGCGGGTTCCCGATGGGCTGGATACGGTAGCCGATTTACAAAAACTGGTACCCTTATTGGCTGCACGCGGTTATACTGAGGATGATATTCACGCCATTTTTGGCGCAAACTGGAAAAATTACCTGCAAAAGAGTTTGCCGGCATGAGCGAAGAAAAAAATTCTACGGCCCCTGTACCAGTGGTAACGCGCCGCGCGGATCAGGCAAGACTGGGTCTGTTTATCGGTGTAATTGGTTTTCTTGTTTTTATTCTGGGCGCAAAACCAGAATGGCTGGGGCTTGACCGCAGTCCTGTGATCGGATTTGTGCAAATCACTGTTTTTACATTTGGGTTGGGGTTTCTATGCCTGGGAGGTTATATTGGCCTGTCCAGTTTATGGAAAAGTGATGAAGAACGCAGCATCCTGGCTGATATCGGCGCGCGATTGATCGGTACCGGTTATGTGATCGCTGTTTTTGCGGGCATGGCTGATATCTTCGGGATGGGCACCCAGCCCCTGCCGGCCGTTCCGTTTTTTGGCCCCTGGCAGGCGATAGGTGTTCAGGTGGGGCAGGTTATGATTGCGGCAGGCCTGACGTTGATGATCCCCTTTCACCGCTACAAAAAACAATAAACCTTGTGCCTTTTGGGCGCGAATTTAAATTTTGCGGGTCTGTCAATTAGGCAGGCTCGCTTTTTTTATCGGTCAGGCTCATTTTCTCAGCCATAGTCAGGGATTCGGCCAGGCGCAGCCATTCAAGGCGAGTCCTGTGGACTGCTGCGATGCGGGCGTATTCAAAATCGGGGCGGGATGTATCGTCTTTGTTCATCTGGGCGTGCGAATCGGCGGGCAGGTGGGGTAAGACCCATTCGCGCAGAAAGGGCACAAAGTACAGAATTTCCAACGGGTAGTAGAGTTTCCCCGAGTGCAGGCGTGAGTCAGTTAAACAAGAGTCAAGCAGTGGGTCGATTTGTTCCGGGGCGGCCTGCGGGTGCAGCTCACGCCACAGGGCAACGTAATTGGTGTGGGCGTAGAAATCCTGTACCGTGTGCGTCAGCCGCCCGAATTCCGCCCGCGCCAGGGGCATGTTGCCTGCCTGGGCGGCGTCGATGGCGTTTTGGCGGCAGGTTGCGATGTAGCTGTAGCCGGCTTCGAAAGAATTATTGTCAAAGTGAAAGTGGTCGTGAGCGACCTGGTTGATGAGCGAATCTTGGCCAAGGTTGGCGGCGATAATTTGTTCGAGCGCGGCGGCGCTAAAATCAGGGCTGAGGGCTTCCCTGGTCATCTGGATATGGTAAGTCTCGTTCATTTAATCCCTTTGAGCAGATAGGTTTCAACGACGTGGCTGCGGCCTTTGACGGTTAGCGGTTCGATCTGGATGGCTTCGACCCGCTCTTTGACGATCTCATAAGTGTCTTTTTGAATGAAAACTTGTCCCGGCTGGGCGCTGGCTTGCAGCCGCTGGGCAAGGTTGACCGTGTCGCCGATAACGGTGTAATTGAACAGGTCGCTGGTGCCGACATTGCCGACCATGGCATAGCCGGTGGTGATGCCAACGCGAAAGATGCGGTGGAAGGCCGGGTTGCTGAAGCGGCCATGCATCTCCTGGGTGCGTTGCACGAGTTGCAGGGCGGCGCGGCAGGCGCGCATTGCGTGGTCGGGCTGCGGGTCGGGACTGTTCCACATGGCCATGACGGCATCGCCCATGAATTTATCGAGGGTGCCTTCCTGTTCGAGGATGGCCTGGGCGGCGGTGTCGAGGTAAGTATTGAGCACGGCGAAGACATCTTCAGGGATGTTGCTTTCGCTGAAGGATGTAAAACCGGCCAGGTCGGCAAACAGAACCGTGACCAGGGTGCGCGCGCCATCCAGGTCGAGCCCGGCAGGGTTGGAAAGCAGGCGGTCGCGAACACGTGGGGCCACAACGCGGCCAAAGGTCTGGTGGATGAGTGCGCGTTCTTTTTCAAGCTTGCGGTTTTCGGTCAGGTCTTCAAAGACGATGGTGGCGCCTTTGGTGGCCCGGTGGGCGTCTTTGAGGGGCGAGGCCGAGACGCGCAGGAAGACTTCGCCGCGGCTGACCAGCCTGGGGTTGAGTTCCTGGCCCTGGGTGGTTTTGCCATTTAGCAAGACGTTTTCGGTGATTTTTTTGAGGGGTAAGCCAGGCAGCGTTGTTTCGAGCGCTTTTCCAATGGCATTTTTGAGAGGCACGCCCAGGATGTGTTCGGCGGCGCCGTTGAACAGGGTGATCTTGTTTCCCACATCGGTGGTGATGATGCCTGTGGCGACCGAAGCAAAGATGTCGTCCATCAGGTTTTTCATTTCCATGGTTTCTTCGAGGGTGTGGCGCAGGTTTTGGAACAGGCGGGCGTTTTCAAGCGCCAGGGTCGATTGGCCTGCGACGGCGGTCAGGAATTCGAGGTCGTCACTGGTGTAGGGTTCGCCAGAACGACGCTGGCCGAGGGCCAGGAAGCCGGTCAGGCGGCCCTCGTAGCGCAATGGAACGAAAACCTGGTATTCCATATGTGGTTGGTTTTGTAGTTCGGGCGGCAACGGGCTTTCAGGGGCCAGCCAGAGCGGTTGCGCCGCCTGGTTCAGTAAGCGGGGCAGGGGGTCGCCAGGTTCGAAAACCTGGTCGGAGGCAAATTGGGCCGCGAACGGGACGTAAAGCTGACGGTCGTCTTCGAACAGGAAGACGACAAACTTTTCAGGAGTCAGGGCGCGGTCAAGTTCGGTTTGCAGCAAGTTGACGGTGCGGTCAACGTCAGGGGTGACAACCAGGCTTTGCGAAAGATTGGTTAGAATGCGGCGGTAATCGGCCTGGGAGCGATAGAATGTGCGGTTTATTCCGTGCTGGATCAAGTTGCGCAGGGGTGAAAATCCGATCACAAGCAGGAGCAGGTAGGCGGCAATCACGAATGGATCGTCTGTTTGGACAGTCTGTTGGAAGATAAAAGATGCTGCGTTGAGCAGCAGGAAGAAGAGCAGCAGTGCGGCGCTGGTGGTCAGCACGTAGGTCAGGGCGCGGCTGAGCCAGCGGTCTACATCCAACAGGCGGTAGCGCAGGATGGCATATGTAACCGAAAGCGGCAGCAAGATCAGGGGTGGGAAGAGCAGCTCAGGGCGAAATTCCGGCACACTATCCAGAAATCCTATAGGCAGCAAGTAAAGAACGAGAATGGGCAGGAAGGCCAGAGCGGCGCCAAAGATGATCACGCGGCTTTGCTGGCGGACAATGGGTGAGCTATCGCCCAACACGCGCCTGGTGAGGGTTGCCAGGAAAAATAAGATCCCCAGGGCGATGAAGACGTAGCCCCAGCGCCATGAATCGATGTATGCATAGGGGTTGGATGGAAAGAGAATGTCCCTGACGATGAAGACCGAAAGGGCCAAACCAACTATGAAGGGAATAAGCCGTAAAAACGGCCAACGACAAATGACCGGAAGTTCTTGCGGAAACATGAGCGCCAAGTATCCGAGGGCTGCGCCCCCGACGGGCAGGCTGAGCGCCCAGAGCAAGACGACCCTGTGGGTGGTGTTCATATCCAGAAAAGTGGCGGTCAGCAGGGCGACCGAAGAAACAAAGATGACAAAGGCGCGGGTGGGCCGGAAATTGGGCCGCAGACGATAGGCCCAGAAGCCAACAGCAAGAGATGTGAATCCGACCAGGTAAGGAATGATGAAAAGAGAGAGCAGGTCGCTTATCTGCGCCCTAAGCGGGGTAAGTGAGACCGTAAAGGTACTGCTGTCACTGCGCCGGTAGAAAGTTGCGTCAAAATCGCGCCAGCCGTTGTCGCGCAGGAAAGCATACATTTGGGTTGCGTCTGCAACAGGTTGTCCGTTGAGGGACAGCAGACGGTCAGACCATTGCAGGCCGTTGACTTTTCCTTGCCAGGCTTCACCGCTGATCTGGCTAAGGACGTTGTTGGGTTCGATCAGGAAACCGGCAAAAGGGGCGTGATACCATTCCCAGGCCCAGAAGGGGGTTAGGATAAACATGCCCAGGGCCAGCAAGATGAAGCCAAGAGGCACAACATGAGATTTCCATTCTTTCAGTATTAATAAAAACATAATTTTCCAGTTTTCTTTGTTGAGTAAGGTTTGTCAATCTTGGGCACGTGGTGATAATGCAGTCAGTTCTTGCCGATATTTATGCACCAGAGTGCTGTTACCACTTTCTTCGCCATGGTTGCGGAGTTGTTCCTTTTTATGGGCCAGTTCGCCAACCACCTGATAGAAGCGCGAGGTTGCCATAAACCTGCCGCTAAAAACAGAAGTCAACCATGCAAAGGATTGGGCCAGGCCTGATGATGCGGTGCGATATTGGGCCTGGCTGATAATGCCGAGTTGCACCTCCTCGCGCATATGCCGGACGATGTTTTTTTGTTCCATCCATCCGGCCCACAGGATAACTGCAAACATAAATAGCACGCCAATCCAATCCAGGGCGGAACCGAGCAGGCAGGTCAATTCACCAAAGAGCGGTACCGAGGCCAGGAAGTTGTGCGTGGAATGGGTGAACAGTGCCAATCCCCAGCCTGTCAGCGGCGCGACGATTTTTATAAAGCTGTTACGGTTGGTGCGAGCGACAGCCAGCCCGATGCCAATGAAGGATGTGTAAAATGGGTGTTGCCAGCCGACCAGAATAACACGGATGAAGACCAGCAGGGCCAGGCCGCCCCAACCTTCGCTGGCATATCCGCGCCAGATGTAAATGCTGTTCTCGGTGGCGGCAAACCCAAGCGCGGCGATACCGGCATAGACAACCCCGTCTAAAATAGAGTCAAACTCGTGGCGGAAGATCAGGAAAATAATTAATACCGCCAGCCCCTTGAGAGTTTCTTCCACCAACGGCGCGCTGAGCGTGGCGCCGGTTACATTGGCCAGCTCTTCAGAACCGCTAAAAGCAAATATGGTCATTCCAAAAAGCGAGTTGAGAATGTATGAGCCGCCCGCCGCAACCATCGCGCCCCATAAAAAGACTGCTCCCAGTAAAATCTTTGGTTCTTTCTCATAGCGGTCCAGCCAGTAGAGAATGTATGCGAACAAAAAACAAGGTATGAAGCCAAAAAACAGGGCTGTCAGTAGTGCAATCATGGATTCCTCCAGGCAGGAAGGGGCGGGGTAGTCGCTTTGGTTTGTTGTTTGTGGATATTTGGAACCATAAAAAATTATAGCATGCACCCCTTATTTGAACCCACATTTTTGAAAAAATGCGCAAAGTTTGTTGTACCCAACCTGATGACAAAGTGTGTTGTTTTAGCGCGGTTTGTGGCTGTGGGCATGATATAATAATCAAAATTCAACAACTGAATATTGGATATTTAGGAGAATAATTTATGTCGAAAGCCAATCTGATCGCCCCTTACGGCGGTACACTGGTCAACTTGGTAGCTGAAGGCGCAGAACGCGAAGCGCTGCTCGCCCAGGCGGCCAAACTGCCCTCCATCAAGATTTCCATGCGCGCCCTGTGCGACCTGGAACTGCTCGCCAGCGGCGGTTTTTCGCCCCTGACCACCTTCATGGGCAAAGCCGATTACGAGAGTGTCTTGCACAAGATGCGCCTTGCCGACGGTACCCTGTGGCCACTCCCAATCACCCTGACCGCTGATCCGGCAGAGTTGCCGGTTGTGGGCGAATCGCTCGTCCTGCGCAATGCCAACAACGATATCATCGCTGTTATGGAACTGGATGAAGTCTTCCATTGGGATGCCCAGACCGAGGCCAACCTGGCTTATGGCAGCAATGACCCGAAGCACCCGATGGTTTCCGAAATGGCTCGCTGGGGCAAGGTCTGCATCAGCGGCCCGCTCAAAGTGCTGAATATGCCGAAATACTTCGACTTTGTTGACCTGCGCTTCACTCCGATCCAGGTTCGCGCAAAACTGGAAGCGATGGGCAACGATAACGTGGTCGCTTTCCAAACCCGTAACCCCTTGCACCGCATCCACGAAGAACTGACCAAACGCGCCGCCGCTGCCGTCAAGGGTTCGCTGATCATCCACCCGGTGGTTGGCATGACCAAACCTGGCGATGTCGATCATTACACCCGCACCCGTACCTAT
>JAKLPV010000051.1 GCA_022013685.1 Anaerolineae bacterium | reverse complement strand
GCGCATTATCCGCCATACTGCTCCAAATGGAACCCGGTTGAACATCGCGTTTTTCCACATTTGACACAGCTGCGCCGGAAAGCTTGTTCACGTAGCAAGTATAAACGACCCGGTTGCAGCAGCGATAATTTTGGGTAGATCAAAAAAATCACAGACCATAGTCAAAACAGGGAGAATATCCAATTTCCTGGGTAGCAGCCGAAAGCTTTTGCCGCTGCTACCGGGTGTGACGGTTGGCATTATCTCGCTCGGTCGCGCGTGGATATGCCCTGTCAGAGAGTGATGTAGATTTCCTGATGATATTCCAGCCTGGGGCACAGGCTGGGCGCGAACATATGGGCACATAACTAATGTAACTGTCTTTCCACTCTTTGATGAAGATGTAACTCCCGGTATGAGATTTTCCGGGAGGCTATCACTATAAAGCAGAAAAAGTAAACCTATCATTGCGCCAATACTCTCTCCACTTCGTCCGTTGTTAACCCACTCTCAATTCGAGAGACAAGCTGGGATGGCAACATCTAGAAATCGTTCTCACTCTGAGATTTGAAATGCAAACAATTGGGCGCTGTCTCCAAGATGTATAAAAATAATTTTCATTTCTTGATCATAGGTAACATTGTAACCACCAATATGGTATTCGCCGTTGAGTACAAATCGATCAGTATCAAACTCCACAAAGCTCTTTAGATCGCCTGATTGTAAATTGGCTCCTTGTAATTTTCCATCCCTAGTTAAAAAATAGACGATATTCTCGCCAAGCGCAATATTACTAATGGCAATGTTCTCAATGTTCCATTTTATGTTACCAGTGTCACGTTCTAGGCAATAAATCCCACCAAGATCAGTAAGTATAAGGATCTCCCTTTCAGTAAAAATTGGAAGCATTGAAAAGCCATAATCTAATTTCGCTGTCCAAATTATTTGTTGTGTTTCTGAATTGATCATATCCACTTCGTTTGAAATAATCGAACGTTGAATAATGAATTCTTCTGTGCTCAAAAAAAACATAGTTCCTTGGATATGCCTAATTATTTCCCCAGTGCTAGTATTTAACACAAAAAAAGTGTCAGTAGTTGCTGTTGTCTGAACATACAATTTATCATTATCTAAAGACAGATATGATAATCCGCGAGTTTTTGGTAATTTGGTTTCCCAAATCAAATTGCCCGTGATTAGATCAAATTTCGAAACGCTTGCACCACCACTTGCTCCAACGTATAAATCGGAAAACGATGCTACGATGGATGTTGGGATTCCGTGCTTCCGTTGCCATTTCATGTCGCCAGTAATAGCATCAATGACATTAATGGATATTCCATCTCTAATATCTGTTCCTCCTAGAAAAGAGACTACTCCTTGATTCGCGGTCATCATTGGGCTTAAATCATCATCACTAATAAAGATATGATCTCTAACCCAAATACTTGTCAATCCTTCTTGCGCTTCTATTTCGTGAGGCGGCAAAGGATCATACCAAAAAGGTTCTTGTGCAAAGATAGATGTGCAACCACTACCAATTAATAAGAAAATTAATAGTGATCTGGGCCACGTGATTAAATTTAATAATCTTGTTTTATTTCGCATTATTACTGTCCATTCGCTGAAATGATTTTGACTTTCATTAATTTCCAGCCAGTTGAGTATAAATGGCCGGTGATAAGCCGAGTAATTCCAAGATACGGGTTTGCAAATCCGATATTGGTGTAACATGGCGGAGAGTGCCGTCCGGCAAATGTATGATCGTCAGGGTAATCCGATTAAAAGTCTTGAGCAATCGCTCGGCAGTTGGATTGTCGATACCTTTTTGGGGATTATTCTCAATCAAACCAACCAATTTTTCCTGGTTTTGGGTTAGTCGCCGTCGGACTATGAACTCAATCAAGGTTAACATCCTTACGGCAATGCTCAACAGATTGGTCAAGCCTACCACCTGATCATCGTTTTGATTTAGCGAGAGCGGCACGCCCTTCAGACGATGAAAACCATGCTCAACGAGCCACTCATCCCGATAAGTTAGCACAGCTTGTTCCAAATTGAGTTGTTCTGCCGGAGCATTGCTGACGTAGGCACGCCAACCAAGTGTCTTTTTGTGTGCATCTATGGCTTCTTCCTGCCGGTGAACTGCTGTAATTTGGTAACGAACCGTCACAATTTCTTGCTTGGGTCGGTCAGGAGTGCCACGACCTCGCCCAACATACTTGGTCAGATGCTTTTCTTGGCGTTCAAAGGAGTATGCCAGGAGCCCTTCGACATTATGCGCTTGGAGAATGGCCGTTGCCGCACTGACTAATGCAGCTTCATCCTGAATTTGGCGTTTACCACGCGTGGGAGGCGGCGTCAACGCTTCCAACTTGTCCGCAGCGCGTTGCAATCGTCCTTCCAGGCCATCCAGCAAACCTTTCCGGTAGCTTTCCGAACGAACAACAAAGACTTGCTCAGTCCACTCGATGATTTCTGGCTCTTTACCAGCTTCTATGACTGCATCAGACTTCGCTTGAAGCGTGCGCTCAAAAACGTATCCTTCTGCAAACATTTTCTGTTTTCCGTTTTCATTGTGAACGAAAACGGGTGACAGAGTTCTTTCACCGTTATTGGCAGCTTCGACCCAGGGTTCCATCTCTTTGGCAGTATCGCCAGTTTGGGCTAGCGGGCAAAGATAGTGATGCTGTAACCGCTGGATATGTGCCCGGATCGACAAAGCGCTCATTTTACTGTCGCCAACGAATAGAAGTCCGAGCCCTTCGATAATTTGCAGTACTCGATCTACCGCCGGAACGTACAACTTGTCATCCGCTACATTACCAGCCACTACCTGGCTTACAATTGGCAGACCTAACGGATCGAGTGCAGCGACCATCAGCTTAACTTGTCGCAAGGTCGGATCATCTTTACTGAAACCGTATTGGAACAAGCTATCTTCACCGCCTTCATGGTATCCAGACACAGTTGTTGTGTCCAAACGCACGTTTTTTGGCGTCAATTCGTATACCCGCAGGATGCTTCGACCCAATTCAGTTTCAACCGCTTGCCAGGTAGCTGGTTTGCTCAATCTCCGCAGCAAAAGTGTCAACCGGTCGTCCGTAAAATCCAATTCGTGTACTTGCTGACCAGTAATTTTCTCAATCGTTTCTTGCGCTTGTTTCACCCAAGACTGGACAGGGTGTTTGCGGTGATTGCTTTCTGTCAAAATGTGTGCCAGCCAAATTGTGGCTATCCAGCCCCAACTTAGTCCTTGATGAAGCCCGTGCCGACCAAGATGATGATCGAAAATATCAGGCAATCCCAGTCGCAGCATGACTGACAACAAAAGCGGAAAATCGTCTATTCGTTCGGTTGTTATGGTTAGCTCTGGGCTCATTACCCGAGCTTACCAGAAATTCACGATTTCGCAAAATTTTCAGCGAATGGAAAGTTATGAACTTCCTCATAAATATTTGCATATCTCAACGCCTCCAATTTAGCGAGCATTCGAGAAGTTTGTCTACAGCAGTGTCGGCAATAAAGAATGGCCATGGCGAAAGGCTTCCAGAGTCTATATCTTGGAGTAACAAGTCTCGATTTACTTTTTTCCCAGCCAGCCAATTGGCGCTTATCCGTTGGCAAAAGGACAAGTTTTCCAGCGTTATTAGGTTGGTTTTACCCAGCAAGCCACCGTGAGTTTGAATCTGGTTGGCTGGTGGAGCAGTCGTTACGATGGACCACTCTATTTGGTAACCAGCCTTGATAATGGCTATCGGGCCTGCAAATATTATCGCCGCCGTTTCCAGATTGAAACCTTCTTCTCTAACCAGAAAAGCCGTGGCTTTCATCTTCATAAGAGTCATCTCTCTGACCCTGTCCGGCTGAGCCGTCTGCTCCTGGCCGCCTGTCTGGCTTATCTTTGGATGGTTTGCCAGGGGCTACTGGTGATTGCTGAAAAGAAATTTGGCTTGATTGATCGTACAGATCGCATTGACAAAAGCCTTTTTCGGCTTGGCCTGGATTGGATCCACTACTCACTGAAATCCAAACTTGATTTCACACCGATTTTCCGCTTCCAACTCACTTATCCTCTCGCGCATGTACGGTAGCAAAGTTCCGGTGAAATTCCCCCTTCCAGGCCGGCCTGGAACTGCTCGAGACCGCTGAAATCAAAGCGAATGGTCATGACTCAACCTGCGCCAGGACATTTCTCACGAGGGGCGCCAGCCTGCCGCGAATAGCATCCCAATCATGCTCAATGCGGACAAAAATCTCGCCAGGCGGCAGGCTGAGTTTCTGAATACCAAAGGCTACGCCGTTCGGCCACTGTTCACCCGCGCCAGCCACGCGCATTTGTACCGAAGCAAAAGCCAGCGCCAGCGGGTCAAGCAGCGCCGTTTTGTAGTACGGCGCTGCATCCATTGGCTGGCCACCGTGCGCCACCAGACCGATGGGTTTTCGGTAAACAATCGTCTGATATTGCTGGTTTTGGCACCAGTTCAGGTAGCAAATCTCCTCCAGCTTTTCCAGAAGCATCATCAGCTTGGAGGGCAGGGGCGCATAGTGCGGACAGACCACGAAAACCGCGTCCGCCTCTGCCAGCCTGGCATAAATCTGATTGAAAGCATTGTCTCGCACGCATTTGCCCACCTCAAGACATTTGCCGCACATCCGACAAGGGGTCAGTTCGTAGTCAATCAGGGGCAGGATATCCACCTGCGCATCACATTCGGCTTGCGCCAGTTCCCGGATCAGTTCACAAGCCCGGGTGGATGCGCTGTGTTCGCGGGCCGGTTCTACATTGGAAGCAGAGATACAGATGATTTGCATCGTTGAATCCTTTCATCAGCATGAGCAGGTTATGATTCTGCGGGGCAGTTCGACTCAGCGAAAGATGGCAAACAGAAGTTCAAGGCTGCCAAGCGTGTTCAACAGCCAGTGGGCCGCGATGCCAATGCGTATGTCGCATTTGCGGTTGACGATATAGACCAGCGGCAGGACGGCCAGGGTGCGGGTGACCAACTGCCAGGGCGACCAGAAGTGGTACAGGGCGAAGAGAAAAGCTTCGATAACGGGCGCCCAGCCCTTCATCCAGGCCATGCGCGGCAGCAGGAAACCGCGGAAGTAGAGTTCCTCCACATAGGGGCCGAGCAGGCCCGTGAGCAGGAAAATCGCCAGCCAGTTGATGAATTGGATATTTTTGCTGTAAACGCTCAAATCCTCGTTGACGAAAAACCAATTCGGTAGCCAGCCGAAGAAGGTGAGAAAAAATTTGTCGATCCAGCCGAGCAGGACAAAGCAAAGCACCGCAGCGAACAGCGCCACAAATATCCACAGGAGAAATGCCCCGCGCGGCGTTTTTTCGCGGTTGAGCACAATCCCCTCCAGCGAGAAACGTCCATTGCGCTTTTTTCCCTGCCAGAACAGGATCCCCAATTCCAGCGGAACCAGCACCAAGAGTACCGCCAGCGAAATGCCGATTGCAGAGGGCAGCCCCGCATTCCGTAAAAAGGGTGTGATCAGAGCGTAACCGGCCACAATCGCCACGCCCGGTAGGAGATGGTAGGCAATTGTCAAACCCAGGCTATGTTGTGAAACCTGCTTTTCGTCCATATTCTTCCCTTTCAGATGACTGTTTCACGCAGTGTTTTGCCCATGTACAGGTTGGTCACCGCGTAACCCATTTTTTCGTACAGGCCAATCGCCTGGGTGTTGTGGGCGAAGACATGCAAACTGATACTTTCCACGCCCATCTCATCCATTTTTTTATCCAGGGCCTGCAAAGCCCGTTTTCCAAAACCCTGGCCCCGGAACTGCGGCTCAATAACAAAATCACAAATGAAGGCTTGGCGGCGCGCCTCGCCCAATTTCACTTGTACCCACAGCACGCCCAACTTTTGTCTGGTCTGCTCATCAAAAATGGTAAAAATAAACTGGTCTTTGGTCTGCGGGCCATCCGGCAGCAGGCCCAAAAACTCGGCGCGTGACTTTTCGAGCGCATCTTCTGCCAGCCAATTGCCGCTTTTGATCTTATCCTGGGCATACTCAGCGATTTCACTTTCCAAAAATCGCTCGAAATCAGCTTGTTCAATCGGGGTTAACGTAACCATTTTTTCTCCTTAGACCGAAGCCAAAACCAGCAACCCGCCAATATCACCCAACAGGTGCGCCAGCCAGACCACCCACAGGTTGTTGCGGCGGGCGAACATCGCGCCGTACAGGATGGAATCGATGACAATCAGGCCGATGTCCGTTAAAACGACGATTCCCGCGCCCGGGGCGATGTGCGCCAGCCCAAACAGGAGCGACGCCACCCCCACCGCCGCCGGGATACCGATAAACGGAGTCAGCCGCCCCTGAATCAGCGTCCGGTAAGTCATCTCCTCGCCGATCAGCGAAACTGCCAGCAGGGGCAGCAGCACGCCCCAGCCAATGCCGCTTTCAAAAGGCAGCCGCGCCTGGACGTGCGCCAGGAATTCGGGGAAATATGCCTTGGCCCACAGCACCGTCAATGGCTGGATGAGAAAACCCATCAGCGCGAACAACAGCCAGTTGGCGCGTAAATCCGCCCAAAAGGTGCGGAAATTGAATCCAAGGTCGCTCCACGTCCGTTTGCGCAAACGGCGCTCAATCAACAGGTACGCCACCGGAATCAGCGCAAACAGCGTCTTGGCGGCCGGCACAAACCACATCCCCAGCAGGGTGATGGCGGTTACGAGGATGGTTTCGAGCAAAATTCGTTTGGTTTTCATGGTTTATCCTTTCTCAGTCCAGACGTTGCGGAATTTCCCGCTTTTGGGATCGCGCATAGGCGCTTCAGTAGCGCGGATGATGGTGACATTGCCCAGCCCCTGCTTTTGGAGATACTCTCGTACCCGGGCTTCGACTTTATCCCAGGTTTCCACCCTATCCGCGAACGGTTTCGTTTCGAGCCGAATTTTCAACGCCCCCGGCGCGGTCTGGATGGCCTGGAAGCGCAAAACGCCCGGCGTCTCTTTGATGATCGCCCACAACGCCAGCGGCAGGACGGGGATGGTTTGCCCGTTGGCCGATTCAAAACGCAGGATTTCATCGGTGCGGCCTTCGACGTTGACCACCGGGAGGGTGATACCGCAGTTACACGGTTCAGGGTCAAGGCTGACGCGGTCGCCCAACTCATAGCGGATGATGGGCATGACGCGGTTAGCCAGGTTGGTAATCAACACCCGGCTGGAGAATTGTCCCGGCGTGACCGGCTGATAGTTCTCGTCCACCGGCTCGAACAAGACCCAATCGGTGTTCAGGTGCATATTCCCCTGGTGGCACTCATAGCCCATCACGCCGCCCTCCGAACAACTGTAATTATTGCGCGGCGGGACCCCAAATGCCTGCTGAATCAGCGCCCGGTTTTCATCGGATAGCGGCTCGGCAGAACTGACCACAATAGATGGCTGGATTTTTAGCCTCCCGGCCAGTTGTTCCTGTGCCAGCAAAGCCAGCGCGCTGGCATAACCGCTGAACATAGCCGGTTGGAGTTCGTTTAGGCGCTGGACGATTTCGGGTATGGGCAATGTGACCGGAATCAGGTGCATGGAACGGGCGCGGGAAGCGCGCGAACGGCGCTGGCGTTCAATCATCGAGACGCCCAAAAAGTGTCCATTCCCGGCAAAGACTGCCGCGGTCATGCCGCCGCGTTTCAGCATTCCACGGATAACCTCGGGCGTGTACCATTCAAGCCCGATGCGGGTCAGGTTAACGGCGGTTATAACGGTGTCCCAGGCTTTGTCCTCGAGAAAAATTCCCGGCGTGCCGGTGGTGCCGGAGGTTGTCCAAACCATGTAGCGGTCGAGGTAGGCTTGACCAATGGTGCTTTGATCGGCGAGGAAGGCTTCCACGCCGGTTTTTCGCACGTCAGGGTCGGTGACAACTTCATCGAAGTGCTCCATCAATTCGAGTTTGGTGACGGGTGGCAGTTGGCGCGCGTTCGTGATGGTTTCAGGCAGGCCACGATATTTTTCAGCATAAAACCGCGAATGGGCGCGGGCAAAAGCCACCAGTTCGGCCAGGCGTTCCTGCTGACGACGGGCGAGCAGGAGCGAACCGCCGCGTGTCACGCGCCAGGCGTCAAAGGCAATGGAGAGGGGGTTGAAGGAGGTCATTTACACCTCGGCAATCTGGCAAATAAGATGACTGCCCCAACAATCAGACCGCTCATCCCGACGATGCCAGTCGGATTTGGCCCAATCAAGGGGCTGAGGCTCAAAAACGAGAACAAAACCGGCAGTTCGCCGATGACATTTCCTGCACCATGCAAAATAACCGCCGGAAGGATGCTCTGCGACTGAATGGTGACGTAGGCCAGCCAGGTTCCCAGCACAACGCAGACGAGGGTCATCATCAGGATGCCGCTCCACGGCGCGCGCCAATAGCCCGAGCCATAGTTAAAGCCGAAATAAATCAGCGGGGCGTGCGCCAGCCCCCATAACACACCGTGGAGCAGGGTGGCTTTGCGCGGACTGATCAGTTTCAGCAGGTTAGGCAGCAGGTAGCCGCGCCAGCCAATCTCTTCGCCCAGGGCAAAGAGATGCACCGGCAAAACCAGCGGCGAGATGAAGATGAAAGCAATCCCCACCAGGAGGATGGTTTGGGGTGTCAGCAGCAGGTTTTCAGGTGCGCCAAATTGTCCGTACTGCGCCACCAGGTTGCGGGCGGTCAGGTCCAAATCCTGGGGAAAGAGCAGGAAGTAGAGCAATCCGCTCAGGAAGATGGCAAGGCCGGGGGCCAGCGCGGCGAAAAGATAGGTTTTCCAACTCTGACGAAAGTTGGGCTTGAGATACCAGGGCGATTTATCGCGCGTGATGGCGCGCGTCAGGAAAGTTGCCAGCACCGGCAGCACACTGAACGCGCCCCACAAGCCGAGATAGGCGGTTTGATTGTACGGTTCGGGCAGGAGAACTGCGAGCAGCCAGCCGATGAATAAAAAGGCGTACAAAATCGCCAGGTAAAGGATGGCCCTTCTTTTAAATATGTTTTTTTTCATGCTTACTCCTTCGCCAGCAGCAGCGATAACCGCCAACCGCAACCAACCCGGTGAAAAAGGTTGTGCTCAATCTTTGCTCCAGAAGTTACAGACGATTATCAACGTAACGCATTGAAAAATAAAGATACGGGGCGAAATACCGGGACCAAAAAGCGCTCCCGGTGAGATTCGCTGTTTCATGTTCGACAAAGAGGCGTTCATAGCCTCGGTTTTTTGACCACTCAATAGCATGCCACAACAGGGCTTTCCCAATTCCTTTTCCGCGCATTCCTGTCCGGGCGTATGCTGATTTAACTTGCGCCGTATTCGTTTCCTGAAGGAGAAAACCTTCCGCGCCGATGGCGGACTCCCCAACGATCAGGTAAGCGCAGGGTTCATCCCGCTCATAGGTAACGAAAAACACATCTCCATTTTGCGCATGCGATTCCAAATCAGCCAGGGCAGAATGTCGGTCTGCAGAGCGCGCGGTAAAAATTGGAGAGCCGGGATAGTAGTGAATATGCTCGAGGTGCAGATCGAGAAGTTTGCTGACATCTTGCTCTTGCTTGATCGTTTGATCTGGACCCACATCAATGGCGGAGCAATCCCTCAGCCGTTCTGTAACGAGCGCACCAAATCCGATTTGATATAGTGTTTCTTGAAGCAACGCATCGTGCGCAAAGTGTCCGATCAGGTGGAGATGAATATGCTTGTTCACCCATTCCTGCGCCAGGGATTGATACATTCGTTGATACAACTCCTGTTTCCGGTTGGGGATGGCGCTGTGACAATATTCTTGAACAAAGGCAGCCTGCTGTCCTTTCTTTGAGAATTGAGCACTGGTAACCATGTAAGCCAGCAATTGACCTTGTTCAATGACCGCAACACCTGGATTATCAAGTTTGGTTCGTAAGGCCGCCTTGATCCAGTCCGGATCATCCAGTACCCGGGATGGCAGGCAGGGGCTGTCCGCTTGCTCCGCCCGATAGCGTTGGGTAAATAATTCAACGGCTGGTTGAAGATGTTCCTGAGTAAATGGGACGAGTTTGTAAGTCATATAGTTTTATGCTTTCCGCACTGCCTGGCGCTAACCGGATGGATTAGCCCAGGATAGGGGATTATTCGCTATCAATCATTTTCCAGACCGGGTCGCGCAGGATGAAGAGAACAACGATCGCGCCGAGCGCCAACCCCGGCCAACCTGCTCCAAAAGAGAAAAGAATGTTGGTGGGCGCGTACACAGCCATAAAGAAAAAACTCAGGGTCTGGTTGTTGAGCGCGTGCAAGTAAGCGGCTGTCCAGACACCCTGCGATTTGAACACGCTGTAGGCAAAGAAATACGCGAAGATGATTCCCAGTGCCACCATCGCCAGCGACCCAAGCACCGGCTGGCCGGGGAAGTTGTAGCCCATCCAGATGACCGGCCAATGCCAGATACCCCAGATAACACCTAGCAGGAAGACGCCACGGACGCGTCCCAGGCGAGTCAACTCGGTTTGCAGGTAGCCGCGCCAGCCATACTCCTCGCCAAAGGCGATGATCAGCCCAAGGAATGGGCCAATAATAACGGTATTGAGCGCCATAATGGGCAGCAGCGCCGCAGCGGGCAGGTCGGCGGCGGCCAATTGCGGGAAGGCTGTTTGCAGGTCAACCACCTGTCCCAGTTTGAAAATATAGTTGAGGAAAGTCTGGAAACCGTAGAAGGCAACCAGTCCAAGCCCATAGAGCAGCCACACGCGCGCTTTGCCACCTCCCAGCCCTGCGCCAGCAAAAGCATCTTTCCCGCCTGCCAGCCGGAGCACAACCAGCAGGATCAAGCCAAGCACATTTGGGATGAGCAGCAGTGAACTGAGCATCGCAGCCTGGCCGGGCTGTACTAAACCGGCGATGGCACCGAGCAGGTATAAAAAGGTGAGTAAAAGGTAAAAGTAGACAAACCAACGTGAAGTCCTGTGGTTGGTTCGGTGATAGATGGGGCTTTCCTTGAAGAAAAAAGCGCCCAAGAACATGGCCGAGAAGGCCGGCAGGAGCATCTGGAATTGCAGGAGTAACATGGTGGCGGGGTTGCTCAATCCGCCGCTCAAGTACAGCGCCAAATCTACCAGCCAGGTCAGGCCAAAGGTCAGGCCAAGAAACCAGGCGACGTGCGGCCAGTTGGTTTTCAAGGGTACAGGGGTAGATGGTTGCATAATTTTCTCGCTTTCGTAGAATTTACCGGCTTTTGATTTGCCATTGCCGCGCCAGGACGGAGACAGTCAGCAGGACGATGGACAGTCCGAGGTAGGTCTGCCAGGGGCTGTTGGGAGTGATGCCCACAAAATCCAGCGTGGGGACTCTTTGCAGGATGAGATACATCCAGACCACGAAGACGATTTCAAAGGTTTTGCTGGAACCGGTCAGGATGCCAAAGGTCAGCGCCAGCGAGGGGATGAAGGCTGCGCCTGTCAGCCAGGCCAGCAGGCTGTGGGTATCGCCCAGCGCCAGGAATTTGACGAATGCTCCCGAACCGGTCAGCGCGATGAGGGTGAAGGCGGAAAGCCAGGCGGCGGGAAGTTGGGTCAGCACGGGGCGCGGGGCGGAGAAAACCATCTGGCGGGTGTTGTGGCGCGACTCGCGGCTGCCGACTCCGCTCAGGAGCAGGATCGGCCAGAGCCAGGAAACCACCAGCAGGATGTGGGTAATTTCCGGTTCGTTGGTGAATTGGGCGATGGCCAATCCCGCGGCGAGGGCATACCACCACCAGCGCTGTCCCTTCAGGAGCAGTTTCAGTTCGGCGATGAAAAGCGCGTCGAAACGGAAAACGGGGCGGGTGGCAGGGAGCGGGGTGAGATGCCCTTCGACAGGCTCAGGGTTTGGGCTGGCAATCGCTTCTATAAAGGAAGCAGGCTGTGGCTTAGGTTCTGTCTGCTTTTTTAGCGGGAGCAGGCGCGAGGGGTTAAAGCGGTCAAAGAAAACGGATGAAAGCACGGCGGTGGACATCCCCAAAAAGAAAATCACGCTGCGCCACAGCACCACGTCGGGTGTCCAGGCGATGCCGGGGAAGGGAAAAATCTTGGGATTATCCAGCACCGTGATGGTGAAGGTGAACGCGCCACTGCTTTCTGGATAAATGGCTTGCGCGGCGCGGGCGACGCTGTCGCCGATGAGCCGGAAACCGAGCACGTCGAGCAGCGGCACGTAGGCGGGCGTTTCAATGGCGGGAATGACCAGCAGCAGGAAAGCCAGGAAGTAAACTACGTTGCCAAAGCCGCCGCGCAGCCAGCCGATGCTTTCAAACAGCACCGCGAAGGCGGCGATGAGCGCCATGCAAGGCAGCGCAATGATGACTAGCGGGGCGAGCAGCGCCCACAGGTCGAGCGGGGTGCCGATGAGCAGGTTCATCAGGATGCCCGCCGCCATCAGGATCAGAATCAGCACGCCCAGCACGGCGAAGTTGCTCAGCCACTTGCCGATCATGTACAACGGGCGGGTGAGCGGGGTGGTGGCCATGATTTGCCCCACGCCGGTGTCGTAATCGCGCGCCACCGAGCCTTTGATGAGATAAAACCCGAACCAGCCCAGGAAAAACGTGACCGTCAGCGCCATCAGCGTGCCCACCCAGGCCGAATTCGGCTCGCCGGTGTAGTCGGGGTAAATCCGCATAATCATTTGCCCGCTGGCGGCGGCGTAACCCAGCCACATCACCAGCCCGAGCATGATCAGAAAACTATAGCGGCGTGTCCGCTCAAGGAAATCGGCGCGCGCCAGGTGGTAGATGATGTTGATGGTTTTCATTTAGATGTAACCTCACGCAGGTAGACATCTTCCAGGCTGGGAGTGACTCGTTCCGCTTCGGGCGCTGGCGCGGACTCGCTCACCACCCGCACCTGTATCCCGTTTTCGCGGCGCAGGGTGCCGCTGACAAGGGCTTTCGCCTTGAGCGCGGGCAATGCTTCGGAGGGTATAACCCACTGCCAGACTTTGCCATCCAGCAGTGCCAACAGTTTTTCGGGCGCGGCGTGCTGGAGTTTGCGTCCCTGGTTGATGATGACAATTTCGGTGGCGGTGGCTTCCACATCCGAGACAATGTGTGTGGAGAGAATCACGATGCGCTCGCCGGACAAATCCGAGAGCAGGTTGCGGAAGCGCACGCGCTCCTCGGGGTCGAGACCGACAGTTGGTTCGTCCACGATCAGCAGTTGCGGGTCGTTGAGCAGTGCCTGGGCGATGCCCACGCGCTGCTTCATCCCGCCCGAATAACCGCCCAACGGACGTTTGGCGGCGTGGACAAGATTGACCACCACCAGCAGTTCTTCGATGCGGCGGCGGGCGGTCTTGCCGTCCAGGCCTTTGATGGCGGCCATGTATTCGAGGAATTCCAGCCCGGTCAGGTTGGGATAAACGCCGAAATCCTGCGGCAGGTAGCCGAGCACGGCGCGCAGAACGTCGGGGGTCTTGACGATATCCACGCCGTTCCAGTGGATTGTCCCGGCGCTGGGCTGGGTGATGGTCGCCAACATGCGCATCAGCGTGGATTTGCCCGCGCCGTTCGGGCCGAGCAGGCCGATCACACCAGGTTTGAGTTCCAGGTCAAAATCGCGCAGGCCCCAGAAGTCGCGGCGGTATTGTTTGGAGAGGTGGGAGATGGTCAGGTTCATTGTAAGTGCTCCGAATCAAATGCTTATGCGTTTTGTTTAGCAGGCTGTATGTCGCGCACACTGAGTTTCTGCGTTGCCAGGATGCCAACCACCAGCAGGGCCAGGAAGGTGGTGATAAAGGCAAAGGTTTGGACGGAGTATGGAACGAGCAAGCTGAGTGTTACATTGTAGGAAAAGTGAATCAGGATGGCAGCCAGCACGCTGCGGTTGTTGGAGTTGTGTGCCAGCGTCATCAGGATGGTGAGCAGGAACACGTTCATCGCGAAGAGCCAGAACATATCCGTGAATAATCCCCATGCATGTTGGGTGGTGCCAGGCAGGAAGAACAGAGGCAGGTGCCAGAGCCACCAGAGCAGGAACAGCACGATGGTCGAGACTGCAACCGACCACTTCTTTTGGAAAGCGTCGAGCAGGAGACCGCGCCAGCCAAGTTCCTCGGCCAATGGTCCGCCAATCAGCATCATAATAATGAAAATGGGGATTTCGGCAGGCTGGGCTTTCAACAACTTGACATAATCCATCTGGGGCAACATCCCGCCCAGCAGCGCATTGACCCAGACGCCCAACAGTATGGCAGCCGGGACCGCGATCAGGGTGACGATCCACCAGATGGGTTGGACGCGGCGCGGGCTGAAGACGCGTGACCAAAATTCGCGGCGCTGCTCGACGTTGAAGTTGCGCCACACGCAGAAGATTGCCACCAGCGAGGGACCGCAGCCGCCGATGATGTAGAACAGGATGGCGGGGAAATCCTGGCTGGTTTGTCCGCTCAGGATGGCAATGGCAAGCAGCAGCCAGGTGAAGGCAAAGGTTGCCAGGGTGAATTTGAGGGGGGAGATGGTTTTCATCGAATTTCCCTTTGTGGAGTGGAAATAAGGCTTGGGGTTATTGCAGGTTCATCAGGAACATGACGGCCACGGACATATCCATCAGGGCATGGATGACAGCCATATACGGCATAAAACGCGGGCGGGCGCGCATGACTAGGGCGATCAAAACTGCGAAGGGCAGGAACATCACCAGACGATAGGTGATAAAGCGTCCATCGGGCAGGAAGGGCGCAAACACATGCTGAAATGACAGGAAAAAACTTGCCATCGCCACTGCCAGCCAGGGACTTATCCCCTGTGCTTCGAGGCGCGGCATGGCGTAGAGCATGTAGGTGGGGATTTCAACCAATCCTTGCAGAAGGGGAAAAAGCATAAAGCTGGTGATCGCTGCCCAGGCCGGCAGGGGACGCACCAGCAAATCGAGCGCAACCTGTGGATCACCAAAGAGCCACCGGGCGCTCAGGAGGTTGGGCAGGTAACCGAGTGGGCCGCCAATGATGAGGAAACCGAGCATGAAGAGCAAATCCTGTTTGATGAATTGCCGCTCGATACGGAAAATATTCCAGAAGCATTTGCCTTCCTGTCTGTAAAAGCGGATGAGCAGCCCAAGGCAAGCCAGGTCGGTGAAGATGATGGCAAACGGCCACCAGGCAGCGGATGCATCCCAGGCCACAGAGACACCAGACAGGCGGAATGCCAGCGCAAGTCCGGCTTGAAATGCCAGGAAAAGCAGCGAGCGGATGACCAGCATTAGCCAGGGATTCCAGGTTTTTGGATTCATTGCTTGGCAGCATTCGGAGCACGGAATAAAACCAGCAGGACAGCCATATAAACCAGTTCATCCGCCAAGATTTCGAGACTGTGGATCAGGCGCAGGGAAGCCGGGAGCCAGTAGGCTTGCAGCATACTCAGCCCGCCCACCAGCAGGAAGAGAATCAGCCCCAGGGTGAGAAACAAACCACGCTGAGAATCCTGCCACAAAATCAGCACCGGCAGGCAGGCCAACAAAAATAACAGGCTGCGCAGCAGCAAAATGGGCAAAATCTGGTTCCAGGAAGGCAGTTCCAAACCAAAGAGGCCTTCGGCGTAGTAATCCGTCACCAGCGGGGCGATCAAGCGTCCAAAGGACAGGTAGATCAGCGGGGACGCCAGCAGCGCCGCCAGAGCGCGCCATGCCCAGTCCGCGGCATGGTAGCGGGCAAAGAATGCTTTGGCGCGAACAATAAAACCATCCCCGCGGCTTGGGGGCGGGAACAGCCAGGCAACCGCTGCGCCGCACAGCAGACTGGCAAAGCCATATAGCACCACTGTGAACAAGGAGGCTGCCGCCAGCGATGTAAAAATGGCTCCTTCAATCACGTTGTTGACCGCGTGGGCGATCCACACAAAAAAAGAGAGTACCAACCAGCGGGACAGGAAGCCCCCCGCCAACTTTCGAGCCAGGAACGCCAGCGCAATCGCCAGGATCAGGCTCACTAACAGCAAATATTGGCCCAACACCATCTGATCAGCCCCAGCTGGCATTGCAGGTGCAGGCAGACCGGTCAGGGTAGCCACCATCCCGCCCAACATGGCGCCGCCATAAAAAGCCAGGGCGCATAGGGCAATTTTCCACAAGTACGACAGCATTGTTTTGAGTTTCATGCCATTCTCCTAAATTCCAGGTTAGCATCAGCAAAGAAAAGCGCAAAGATCTCCAGGCGCATCCGGCAACTGGAGAGCATAAAACTACTCCGTTTCATTGCGGTTTCCCGATGGTTCAATAGATGTAACCGAGAGCAATTCCAGGTTCAGGTTGCGGATTTTGTTTAGGACGCTGTGCAGGGCGGTTTGGTCGGACAGGTCGCCCTGTAAGAGGGTGGTGCCATCGAGCTGGGGCAGAATCTCCAGCGGGGCGAACCATTCATCCCAGGTGGAATCGAGCGTTTGGCGGATTTTTATCTGATAGTTCATCAGCGCTATTCTCCTTACGTTGATTTCAGTATAAGGGGCGTAAAAAGAAAAAGCCCCACACATTTGTGTGGGGTTGGGCGGCGAAAGGATGTAGTTTTGCTACAAAATCCCCAATTCACGGGCACGGGCGACGGCGGCGGTGCGATTATCTACGCCCAGTTTGCCGAACAGGTTGGTGGTGTGGTAGCGGATGGTATTCAGGCTGATATACAACTTTGCGCCAATTTCCTGGTTTTTCAGGCCCGCCGCCATCAGCCGCAGGACATCCAGTTCGCGTTCGGTCAGGGCTTCGGGCAGGTCAGGATTTTTAGCGGGCGCTGGCTCAGGCGGGAATTCGGCCAGCAAACGGGAAACATGCTCCGGGTGGAGTCCGCGTCGTTGGGCTTCTTTCAGCAGGCTGCGCGCCACTTCCCCGGCAGAAAGATACACCCGGGCAGCCCCGGAATCCAGCCGCGAAGTCTGCTCCAGCAGGCGCGCCATGATTTCCAGCGCAAAATCCACCTGTCTATCCTGGAAATAAACCATTGCCTGGGTAATCCAGGTGCGATACATCACCCAAAGTAAACCGTGGGCCTGGGTCACATGCGCCATGCGCTCCAAAACGCGCAGGCTGAGCGCGGTTTTGCCCTGCGCTGCCAACACCCGTGCATAGACCAGGTACTCGTTGCTGCGCCAGCCAATCAATTCGCTGTCGCTGACATTTGCCAGCGCCGAATCGACATCGTCCGAGAAACCCAGTCGCTCCATGCGCGCCACCGCAGAAGTGGTTTGCCCTTCGAGCAAATCTTGCAAAGCGCCAGTCAGGGTGAACAAGCGCTGGATTTTTTCGTCGCGCCGGCGGATGGAGGGTTCCAAATCGTCGAGAATATGGCGCGCGGCAGGGTAATCGCCCTGACCAATTTTCACCCACCAGAGCGTTAACCAGCCATCAATAGCCGCCAGGGAGAGCGCCAGCGGGTCGAGTTGCAACCCCATTTCGAGGGCGCGTTCCGCTTCAATCAGTTTGTTCTCGATGAACAGGATTTTTCCCAGCCCAACATGCAAATAGAGAGTGGCAGCCTTGCGAGAACCGGTTGCAGCCTCAAAGGTCTGTATGGCGTCCCGGAGCAAGTCTTTCGCGCGCTGGGTTTCGTTACGGGCGTTCATGTAAACCGCCGCATATTGCAAGAAATCTGCTTCAAGCAGCGCCAGCCCGGCCAGTTCACGCTGCGTTTCACAAGCCATGCGGATGGAACGATATTCTAGCAAGGCCTCATCCAGTTTTCCGGCGCGCACCAGCGCGCTCGCCAGGAACAGGTGATTGGCGCATTGCAAAAACGCATGTTTGCCGGGTGAAACTTGCAGGGCCTGCCTCGCCAGTTGTTCGGCCTCGCTGGTTAGCCCGTAAACACTTTTTTGGTAACTTTTTAGCCCCAAAACTTCGGCCTGCGCTTCGGGCGCATGCTCCAGCAACGCTGCCGCGCGTTCCAGGTAAGGAACGGCGGCTTCGGTCTGGGAGGTAAAAGTCAGCGTCCAGGCGCGGTCGAGGCACAGGCGCGGTCGCGTGAGCAGCGCGTCGGCGGGCAGACTGTCCAGCCAGCGGGCAGCAGTGGCAATCCGCCCCTGCAAAATCGTTTCCAGCGCATGCCGTTCGACCAAATCCAGCGGCAAGGCGTGGTCGTCCGTTTGCAACGTATGAGTCAGCGCTTCATCCACCAGTCCATGTGCTTCGAACCAGTTTGCGGCGCGCTGGTGCAGGTCAGGAGCCAGGCCGGGACGGGTGTGCAGCAGTTGCTTTTGGAGCACATCGGCAAAAAGATGGTGGTAGCGATACCACTCGCGCTGTCCATCAAGCGGGATGATGAACAGATTAGCGCGTTCGAGATAGGTGAGCGTTTCCTGCGCCCCCTCCAGCCCCAGTGCGGCGCATAAATCGGCGTTGAAACGTTCCAGCAGGCAGGTCTGGAGCAGGAACTCGCGGATCTGTGCGGATTCGCGGCTAAGGACTTCCTCCAGCAAATAATCCAGGATGTAGCGGTGGGAGCCTTCCAACGCCCCGAAAATGCGTTCCGTTATCTCAGCAGAATCCCCGCCCTGGCGTGACCTCTCGCCCCGCAGCGCCAGCGCCGACATCTGCAAACCCGCCGCCCAGCCCTCGGTAGAGTTGTTCAGTCGTTTAACCAGCCCGGCTTGTGCTGATAGTTCATCCAACCCGGCAAAATTACCCAAAAAGCTACCGGTTTCCTCCACGCTGAAACGTAAATCCGCGGCGCGCACCTCCACCAGTTGCCCGCGCGCCCGCAGACGCGCCAGCGGCAGGGGTGGTTCCACCCGCCCGGCAATCACCAGCCGTAAATTGGAGGGGATATGGTCAATCAGCAGTTTCAGCGCCTGGTGAATCTCCGGCGTGGTGATAACGTGGTAATCGTCCAGCACCAGTAAAATGTCGGCTTCTACATTGACCACTTGCTCCACAAGAAAGGCAATCGCCTGTTCGGCGTTGATCGCCGGGTTAGATTCCAATTGTGTGCCAAATTCCGCGCCCATGCCGGGAATGGCGGCAAACAGATAAGCGAGAAAACGCGCCAGCGAATTATCATTCTCGTCGAGCGAGAGCCAGCCCACCTGGAAATTTGCCGGGAATTTTTGCAGCCATTGTGACAGCAACGTAGTCTTACCTGCGCCCGCCGGGGCTGCCAACAACATGACTTGCGCGCCAGGTTGCAGAAAAGCATCCAAAACCGCAAGCAACCTGGGGCGGGCAACCAGGCTTGGGATAGGAGCAGGCTGGCGGGTTTTGGCAGAGAGAAAGGGCAGGGTCATAATGAACAGAGAAGGTTTGTGAATATTTTCTCATTCTACATGATTTTGTCGCACAGATGCCATATCAACCAAAAATCACAACAAGAAAAAGGGGAAATCATCCTGTTTATTTGGTACCGTAGAATAATTATTGCAGTTCAAATTGGGCGTATACTATCATCGAGAGAAATAATTACCTTCACATAGAAATGGTCCACTAAAAATGTCGTCTTCTAATCCAACTGTTGAACAGCAAATTGCAGGCTCAAGACAAAGCCATTATTGGCAGGAATTATTCCGCAATACAGGTCAATTTCCTCTTGGAATTTTATTGATCGAATCGCTGCGGGAGGGCTGGGAATACTTTTCTAAACCAGATTTGTATGTACTCATTCCGGCAGCCTTGATACAGACTTGGTGGTTGACACGAAACTCTCAACTTTCGGGCTGGCAACGGTTTCTTGGCAACTTAATTGCCCCCTTTCTATATACAAGTTTTGAAGTAGCGATTGAAGGATTGAAATTCTTTGAAGCCCTACATCACTCAAGTTATTGGGGATTCGCGATTGTCCTCGGAATACTGCAAGCACTCCGCAGCAGCAAAAACAATGTCAGCAATAATATCGTTTTAATACTCGAAAACCTGGTACGCGCCCAAATTCTGTTTGCCGCATACGCGATTTATGAAACCTACAGCAATCCGCAGCAAACTGAATCATTGGTTCTGTTTTTTAGTGACCCATCCCATCTCCTGATTTTCCTGACCACCCTCGTCCTTGGCTTTTCCGCAGGGTTGGCAGATTTGAATGCACAGAATTTATTCACATCGGTTCAAAAAACGGCAAAGCAATTGAAAATATATTCAGAGTGGCTTCTGGGGCGTGATTTGCTGGGGCGTGCGCTTAATAATCCGGAATCAATGGGTTTGGCCCGAAAAGAAAGAACCATCCTTTTTATGGATATCCGCAATTTCACCCGCTGGAGTGAGACCCGTACCCCCGAGACCGTGGCCATCTTATTGAACCAATATTATGCCGCTATTGAAAAAGTTTTGGAAAATTATGACGTCATTAAGTTCAAGTTTACAGCGGACGAGGTCATGGCGGTATTCATCAATCCATCAGATGCTGTTTTTGCCGCCAGGGAATTGATACGCAACATGGATACATTACTTACACCCACTGACCTGGGCGCTGGCGTTGGCATCAATACCGGAGAATTGGTAGAGGGTCTCTTGGGTGGTCAAAATCTGCGATTTTATGATGTTTTAGGGGATACCGTAAATACTGCTCAAAGAATCGAAGCAAACGCCAGGTCTGGCGAAATTTTAGTATCTGAAACCACGTATATGTACATGAACAACCTTGAAACAGACGCAAAAAAAGAAATCCAGGTCAAAGGCAAGGAATATCCCCTGAAAGTCTATTCGGTAACCATAAAATGAGTTCAAATTCGCCCACACATCGTTCTGCATTAACCCGCTTTGCCTGGCTTTCGATTGCCGCTGCCCTGGCGACCATTGCCCTGAAATCGATCGCCTACCTGCTGACCGGTTCGGTTGGCCTGCTCTCAGATGCGGTGGAATCGCTGGTCAACCTGGTTGGTGCGCTCGTAGCGCTCGCCATGCTGACCATTGCCGCCCGTCCGCCCGATGATGATCACACCTTTGGGCACAGCAAGGCAGAATATTTCGCCAGCGCCATCGAAGGAATCCTTATTTTCAGCGCCGCAGCAGCCATTGCTTATGCAGCGATCGTCCGCTTGATTAATCCACAACCTTTAGAGCAAATGGGCGTTGGCCTGCTGGTTTCGACAATCGCATCGGTCATCAACCTTGTGGTGGCCCGCATCCTGATTAAGGCGGGCAAGCAACACGAATCGATTACGCTCGAAGCCGATGGAAAGCACCTGATGACCGATGTCTGGACTTCTGCGGGCGTGATTGGTGGTCTGATTTTGGTGACGCTGACAGGTTGGACCGTCCTCGACCCGATCGTCGCCTTGCTGGTGGCTGCCAACATTATTTGGACGGCCATCGACCTGCTCAAACGCTCGGTCAATGGGCTGATGGATGCCGCCCTGCCCGAATCGGAGCAACAAATTATTGAGGCCATCATGAAGCAATATCGCGAAAAGGATGTCGATTTTCATGCCTTGCGCACCCGCCAGGCAGCCTCGCGGCGTTTCATCTCGGTTCACTTGCTTGTTCCAGGCCATTGGACAGTTCACGACGCGCATCACATTGCCGAAGATTTTGAAAGCGACATCCGTTCTGCCCTGGGAGATGCAATCATCCACACCCACCTTGAGCCAATAGACGATGAGATTTCCATGACCGATGTCAACGAACGATCCACGTGATAGGCTAAATTAGGTGCCGGACAAGCGCTAATCGTCATCCCCGCCATCACGGCCGCCTTCATCGCCTTCCTGTCCGGTGGGATGGCAGCGCAGGCAGTCATTGAAATCAGCGATGCCTTCCTCGCGGTGTTTCTGATCGGTTTCGGCGCGGTTGTGGCAGGTGTAGCAGGTCCACTGCGCCAGGGTCGGCTGGTGGCAGTCGGCGCAGGTGTTCAGACGATTATTCTCCTGCCCGTGGTTCATCGGGAAGGTGTGCGGGCCGTTGTAGGGGGCGGGCCGCCAGGCAGCGGTGGTGTGACATTGCGAGCAAGCCTGACCGGGGAACAGTCCCAGGTGATAGGCTGGGTCGGCATGGCAGGCAGCGCATTCAACGGGCGTGCCTTTGTAGACATTGTCCTTGTGGCATTCGGCGCACTCCACATTGACATGCGCGCCATCGAGCGGGAAGTTGCTCAGGGCGTGGTCAAAGGTGGCGTCTTTCCAATCGCCGGGGTGATGGCAGGTTTCACAGGCAATGCCATATTGTCCCTCGTGGGCGTCATCGGCCTGGTGGCAGGAGTAACAATCCTGGGGCGTGCCGGCGTAGCCCTGGGTGTGGCAGCTCTCACATTCCACGCCAACATGCTTGCCTTCGAGCGGAAAACCGCTCAGGCTGTGATCAAATTTGGCGGGTTCCCAGGCTTCGGGCGAATGGCACACACCACACTGCACACCAAATTCGCGGTTGTGGGCATCGTCTTTAAGATGACAGGATTCGCAGGCCCGGTCGGTGGACTGCAACTGGGCCACGGTCCGCGCCCCGGCGTGACAGGCGGCGCATTCGACCCGGGTATGTGCTCCCGTTAAATCGAAAGCGGTCTGGCTGTGGCTGAAATCGCCGTAGCGGTCAACGCCATCGTGACAGGCGAGGCAATCTGCGCCAAAAGCGGCCAGGTGCGTTTCGGTGTAGGCGGCGTCGAGCGAGCGGTGACATTCGGCGCAGGTTTGCTGGTTAAACGTGGAAATGCTCTCGGTGTGGCAATCGCTGCAGACGAAGGAAATGCCGGGGGAACGAGTCTGATGACCGGTCAGGGCGAAGCCGGTGGCCTCGTGGGGGAAGTTGGCTGTATCCATAACGGTCAGCCGCGCTGAGGGGCCGGCGTGTTCCGTGTGGCAGGATTGACAGGTAGAGTCAGTTCCTTTAACGAGAGTCCCGTGCAGGGTGGATGAATCCCCGATTTCCCCTTGAATTTCTGTATGACAAACCAGGCAACGTTCAGTCAGGCGCTCGGAGGCCCAGAAGGGCGCATGACACTGACCACAGTCATCGCCGATGTCGGCGTGGGTGGCGTGGAGCGCGCCGGGGCTGAACATGGCGTTGCCGTTGAGCACTTCGAGGACGAGCAAGGCAAAGATGGTGACGAAGCCGCTGAAGATGGCGAGGGGGGAGAGACAGCCGAGTTTGTTGTTGTTCATTTTAGCAGGGTGGCATAATAGAGCGCGCCGAGGATGTGGGCAAAGGCGGCGGTGAAGAGCGCCATGCCGATGGGAATGTGGATAATGTGCCAGAGCGCCATCAGGCGGCGGGCGTTGGCGAGGGCCGAGGCTTGCATGATGCCGACCAGGCCGGGGTCTTCGATGCCGTCGGCGGTGCGCGGGATGCGGGTGTAGATGTAGCGCCCGATGAAGCCGCTGATGACGATGACGCCGGTGAGCAAGAGGGTGACACCCGCCAGGCCATTAAATTGCCAGGATGAGTGCAAAAGCACCATGAAGGGGCCGACGATGCCGGTGAAGATGTGGAATTGCAACCAGTCAGCCATGCGCCCCCAGCGAGCCGAGCGGCTGCGCTTACGCAAACTGTACAGGGTTTCGGTCAGGAGCATGAAGACAAAGCCTAATATGCCAAGTACGTGACCATAGAATCCGCCAGCCGCAGGGATTTCGCGGGTAAAAAAGAGTACTGCACCATAGCAAGCAGCAATAACAACACAAGTCAGGAAGGCAAGAATGAGTTCTTTGGATGTGCGGAGCATGATATTTACCCGGATTCCAACGTCTCCAGCCGCTGCGTATGGTTAGTTTTTCCCCAAAGCCTGGAGACTTTGGAGTGCGTGATTCTTCCCCCAAAACTCAGCCAGGATATCGGCTATGGGAGCATGGGGAACAAGCAAAGCACGGCGGATCGAGGTTATATCTACTTTTTGACGGACAATGGTTTGAAGCGGGCTGGAGAGTTTCTGGTCGCCCATCACGATTGCACCAAGGATGTTTTTTTGACCGACCATCAGCCGCAGGCGGTTGACTTCAAAGCCACCCTGGGCGACGATAGCATCCGGTAATTGCCGCCAGGTTTCACTATCGCCGCGCGCGATGCCTTCGAGATCATCGTCGCGCCCGCCGCCGACGGCCCCAATAATGGTTGTGGTTAGTCCCGCCAGCCGGGTGACATTAAAAGCAGCGGGTTTCTGGTAAGCGGCGGGTTGGCCAGCCATGTTCAACCCGGCAATGCGCCCCTGTTCGCGGGCAGGAGCCCACAGGCTGTCAAGAACATGCTTTCCGGAAACGGGATCGTAGACCTGGGCCACATCCCCGGCGGAAAAAATATCAGGCAGGTTGGTTTGCATGGATTGATCGACCAGGATGCCGCGCTCGCAGGCGATACCCGCTTCCTGTGCCAGGTCGATGCGCGGGGCGATGCCGATGGCATAGGCGAACAGATCGGCGCGCAAGCTGCGCCCATCCGCCAGACGCGCCCCAACCACTTTGCCGTTTTTACCCAAAATTTCGATTACTTCATTCTTATGGTATAGATGGATGCCTTCACGCGCCAACAGGCTTTCGATGAGGCGCGATTCGATTTCATCCAGCACATTCGGCCAGTAGCGCTCGCTGCGCATGACATAATGAACTTTACCCCCCCGCGTCGCCAATCCTTCGGCCAATTCGAGAGCGGTGATGCCGCCACCGGTGACCAGCGCGGTTCGTCCGCGTTTGGCATTGGCAAGCAGGGCGCGCGCGTCAGAAAGGTGATCGAGCTTATGAACCCCGATCAAGCCCGCACCGGGAATTTTCAGCGCAATCGCCTGCGCACCGGTTGCAATTAGCAAACGGTCATAGGGCAGACGGGCAGACGTATCAAGTTCGACCTTTTTTTCGTCTGGCAAAATACGCATGATCGAAGCGCGATGAAAATGCGCGCGCAGCTTTTGGTAATCTTCTTTTTGATAGGGAAAAAGCAGGTTTTCGTCCAACTCGCCGGTCAGGTAGTATGCCAGGCCAGGGCGCGAGTAATAGCTAAAAGGATCCTCGCCAAAAAAGGATATTTCTCCAGCGCCATCGACACTGCGAATGGTTTCTGCAGCGCCGATGGCGGCCACACCTGTCCCGATGATCGCGTAGTGGGTCATTTCTCTGCCCATGCAAACAGGTTGGTACGCTCAAAGGTCAGCACCCCGCGCGGACAACGCGCGACACACTCGCCGCAGGTCAGGCAGCGGCTGTGCTGGACAGGTTCGCCCTGCCAGGCATGGCGACGCACATCAATTTCCACCGGACAATTGAAGGAGCAAATGCCGCACTGCACGCAGCGTGTCGAATCTGGCACAACCTGTCCTTGCACCAGGCTGGTGCGACGTGAATGTTCTTTTTGAAAGAGGCGTTTAAACATGGCGGAAGACCCTCAAGTGACTTGATTCGATGATACTCCAGTTTGTGAAAATTGGAACGACAATTTTGAAATGAGAGATATTGACCACAAGAGGTATTATTCGTTTGTGACTCGCGCCGGAGCCGGGGATTTTTTTGGGGAGAGACTGATCACAATTCGATACATCAGCAAGAACAAGAGACTGCCACCCGAGATCCAGTAGTATTGCTGCGCCCAGGGCAGGGATGTGTCCGAACCCGAAGTCAAGCCATGCAAGAGCGCCATGCCATACATCAGAAAGCTAACATAGTGGATAACGCGCCAGGTTTTTTGCCCGATCTGTTGGCGCACATAGAAGCTGAGGGTCACGATCAGCATGACATAGAATCCGAGTTGCCCCAGACCCACCCAAAGGGGTTCATAACTGCTTGCAAAAGGGATCGCCACCTGGGCAAAATCATAGTTGATATAGCGGTCGCCCAAGAGCACCAGAGCATGGAACATTGAGAACCCGACCCCGAGCAGGCTGATAAACTCGTGAATGGCAAAGGCAAGCGGCACGCCGGGCCAACTGCGCGCCATCTTATTGGTCATCAGGATGCCAAGCGCCATCGAAACCCATAAGAGACTAAGCGCAACAAAGGCGCTGCCCCGTGAAAGATACCAGTAGGCCTTGGGGTCCGGGCCAAACAATGAGGCGGCCATGTGCGGCATCCAGGCGGGCAAGACAATGACGGCCATGAGTGTTCCAACGCCCATCGCCAGGATGACGAATAAAAATGATTGCGCAGACAAAAGAGTGTCCGGGTATTCCTGTAAATCTTGTTGTGGGGACGACATATTACCTCCAAAGATAATTTTCAAACTCGTTGCTATACAGGCGTTGGCCATCTTCCAAGACCAGCATCCCGGCCAGGGAAGGGTCAGCCTCGAGCCAATCCAGGCCATCCTGGCTACCCAGGATCAAACAGGTTTTGGCGGTCATTTCTGCTTGAAGAACCGAAGGGGCGATCACGGTGGCGGTCAAAACATCCGTTTCGGCGGGCGCGCCGCTGCGAGGATCGATGATGTGGTGATTCCAGTGATTGCCTTGCAACCAGCGCCGCCGATCACGGCCTGAAGTGGCTACCCCGCCTGCTTCGATCTGAAGCAAATTCAGGTTTTCAGTCGGACTGAACGGGTCGGCCACCCCGATCGGCCAGGGCTGGCCATTCGATTGCGGCCCGCTGACAGCGATATCGCCGCCGGCATCGACCAGGGCCGGACCAAGCCCTTTGAGCTTGTCTGCCGCCTGATGCGCCACCCAACCTTTGACAATGCCTCCGAAATCAAGGTGCAGGTCGGGGGGAGAACAGATCGTACGGGTGGCCGCATCCCAGTCGATTTCGCCCAGGCGCGGCAGGCAGAGAATTGGCTCGGGGTAGGAGAAAGTTTGTTGCGGGGCCAGCAGGTCAAAGCTCTGGTCGTATCCGGCCCGCAGCAGCGAGTCCAAAAGCACCGGGGTCACCATCCCGCCGCTGATCCGCTCTGCCTCCAGGGCGATTTCGAACACATCGGCAAAACCCTGGCTGACTTGTGTGGGGAGGCCGGCGCGGCGGTTGAGCAGACTAAGCTCGCTATCCAGGCGGAAGCGGCTGAAAGTTTGTTCCCAGCCTTCGAACCAGACCGGCACCAGTTCCAACTCGGCTGGTTTTTGCGGGCTGTCGATGGCGACAAGCATCTGACAGCCCATTGCGCGGAATTGAAGTTTGTGAATCATTATGACGATTGGGTTTGAGTAACCGGGACAGGCTGCTGTTGGGCCTGTTGCTGAGGCTGTTGATTATTCTTGGCTGCTGCTTTTTGCTGCACTGCAATCACAACCTGGCTGGGAGCCTTTCCGCCCAACAGGATTTTTCCCGTAAAAACCGGGGTTGGTGAAGCTGCAACGAGCGCTTGTATAACACCAGGCGCGGGTGAAGCTGGTTGCTCAACTTCTTTTGCGACAATATTTTGTTCGTTGGCCGCCGCAAACACATTCCAAAAACCAAGCGTGGCTGTGATCGAAATTGTGGTAAGCATCATTTTGATATCGTCCCAATTTTTAGGACCAGGTTTTGCTGCCATTATTTTTCTCCTGAATTTATAATCAACTAATCGTCGTCATCTTCTTCATGATCGTCATCATCGTGATCATCTTCGTCATGGTTCTGTTGCTGAGAGTTGTTGCTGGAGGTCTGCGATTGACCAGAACCGCCACTGTTGGTTACTGGAGCAGGAACAGAAACGAATACAGGTTGGGGAGCTTCGCTGCTCAATACCTGTCCATCGAGACTGACATAAACAATGTAGCCTGAGCTAAAGACAACTTTATAGGCATCTTTTTCTTCCCAGGGAGCATTTTCGACACTGAACAAATCAGTATCGCCAAGAAAATTGGCTGCCACCAGGGCTGCTTCCTGATGAGTCAAAACGACAACCGGCGTTTCCGTTGGCAAAACTTCCACGGTGCTTGTAACGGTTGGCAGCGCGGGCTGAACGTCAGCCGATGAGCTGCTGATCTGTTTGTAGGCAGATGCCACATTAACCAGGATAACCAGCACAAAAGCGGTCAAGGCAGCCGAGACAAAAAGGTTTTTCTTAGACATAATATCCTCCGATAGAGTGAAAGGGCTTGTTGTTTCTTGCCTAAGGATACTTGCCCAAGATTGGGATTTCTTTTAAAAACCACCCCAATTTTCCAATCGTTTTCCAATCTTTTTCTGCTAGACTTAGCTTATACAGGGTCTACCGTTTTCAACGGGGAAAAGGTTCGGATTTGGGGTATGAGTGGGCTCTTCGCCCCCACTCATACCCCAAATCCGGGAAACTTTCCGCCCGTCCGGCCCGGAAGAGCCGCTTAACAGAAAGACAGGGTAGGCAAACAATGCGAATTTTATTAATTGAAGACGATAAACGTCTGGCTGCTTTAACAAAAAAAGTGCTCGAGAGCGAGCACTTTGATGTGGATGTTAGCCACAATGGCGATGAAGGTGTCGAGATCGCGCTGCGCAGCGTCTACGATGTAGCCATCGTAGATTGGATGCTGCCGGGGCGTGACGGGCCCGCGGTGGCACAGGCCATCCGCGCGGCGCGGCTTTCGACTGCCGTTCTGATGCTGACCGCCCGCACCCAGGTAGAAGACCGGGTTGCCGGCCTGTACAGTGGAGCGGACGATTATCTTACCAAGCCATTCTCCTATGACGAGTTGATCGCCCGCATCCATGCACTTGGCAGGCGTGTGGGCGGCGTTGGTGCCGTCAATACCTGGGAATTACGCATCGGAAACATCGTTCTCGACACACGAACTTATTCAGCGCGCCGGGCTGACCGCGTGCTTGACCTGACCAAAACAGAATGGACTCTCCTTGAGTGCTTTATGCGCCACCCAGGACAGACGCTTTCGCGCCAGTTCATCATGGATTACGTCTGGTCTTATGAAAGCACAGTCCAGCCGACGATGGTGGATGTCTACGTTTCTTATTTGCGCAACAAATTAAGCCTGCCGGGTTATCAAGACCCGATCCAGACCAAACGCGGGCTGGGCTATTATCTGGATGTGGACAATGCTTAGCGCTCTGCGCTGGAAGCTGACATTTTTATATCTGTTGGCTGCCATTGGGCTGGTTGGTTTGATGGGAATAGGCACGTATCTGCTGATCGACCGTTACTTCCAGCAAACAACAGATCTTGCCCTGCAATACAAAATGGCCAGAGAATTTCGTATTCTTGGGTTGACACCCTCAAATGAATTGGCGCAGGCCGAATCCACCTGGCTGCAAAACAACAGCCGGGCAGTTTTGCAAACCACGCCAACCACGCGTGTTCCGACTGATGATAAAGAATCTGGCAGCGACGATGATCACAAGGAATCAGATAGTGATGATGACGATGACGATAGCGACGAATCTGATTCGGAAGAATATTTGGAAAACGACCACGGCTATGATGCGGATCTGGCCGCGATCTTTGTCGTTTCGCTGGATGATGAGGGCGATCCTATTCTCATCCCAAACACCATATCACCGCCCATCGTTAATGATCCGACGATCGTTGCCAATGCGCTTCAGGCTGGCTATGATCTGCGCACGGTTGAAGTGCCAGGTTTGGGACGCATCCGTTTATTAACCTATCGAACAGGTGCAAAGGTGCCAGCACTGTTGCAGACCGGGCGTTTGCTGGCCGATCAAGTCCGCGCTTTAAATCAATATCTGGTTTTTCTGGCAATTCTAGGGAGTTCAGCCACCATATTCCTGGTGTTTGTGAGTTGGTGGTTGGCAGGCCGCTCGCTTGGCCCCGCACAGAAAGCCTGGGACCAGCAGCAGACTTTTGTCTCGAATGCCAGCCATGAATTGCGCACTCCGCTGACCCTGATCCGCGCTACTGCTGATTATGGGTTGCGCAGCCAGTCCAAGGGGGAACAATCAGAACTGCTGACGGATATTTTGAACGAATGCGACTACATGGATCACCTGGTGGATGATCTGCTGCTGCTCTCCCGTCTGGATGCCCACCGGCTAAAAATGGAACTCGAGCCGGTCGCTATCTCAGATCTTTTTTCTGAAACAGTTCGCCAGGTAAGCAAACTGGCCCAGGCCGGGAATATTTCCATCGAAACAGATTCGGCGAACGGGCTGGTTCGAGCCGATCGGGTACGCCTGCGCCAGGTACTGTTAATTTTGCTCGATAACGCTTTGCGTTTTACTCCTTCGGGCGGCTTGATCCGCTTGGGCGCACGCCCGGCCGGGAAATGGGTGCAGATCGAGGTAGCCGATAGCGGCCGGGGCATCGACCCCAAACACCTGCCGCACCTGTTTGACCGTTTTTATCAGGTTGCCGCCCCTGAAAATGATGCCAGCCGAAGCAATGGGCTTGGTTTATCCATCGCCAAAAGGCTGATCGAAGCGCAGGGTGGATCCATCCAAATTGACAGCACACCCGGCAAGGGCACACATGTGCAGGTATCTTTGCCAATCGCATTACAACAGGTAAGGCGCGCAAACCGAAGTGAAGAGTAAAGGGCGGCTGATGTAAGGCACCAATGGCAAAAGAGCACACAGGACACCCAGACAGATGGCTCTTCAAGAGGCTGGATTCAAATCAATCAACATCGCAGCAAACCGACGATTTCCTTCTTCAATTCATTACCCATAGATCATATGCAATCGCTTCAGCCTGATTGCCTTTGATAAAAATATCATCCTGAGTCCAGATTTAAGGCTGGGTACTTGCCAAATACTCAATCATGGCCTTTGTCAGCGCGGCGGAGGCCCCGTTGCTGGCTCCCGTTTCGGATGGCGTTTTGCCTTCTTCGGCCTGGCGCGTGGCGCGAGCTTCGGGCGACATGCCGCTGCCCTGGCCTGCACCGGTTCCCGCGCCGCCACCGGAGCCGAGGGAGATGCCATTCTGGCTGGCCCATTCTTGCATCTTGGGCGAGGTCAGTTGCATGGCGCGGATGGCGTTCAACTGCCCGGCGGTCAGGCTGGATTCGATTTGGGCCAGCACGGCGTTGGTTTCAGCGGTGGCGCTGGTGCCGGAGGCGGTCACTGCCTGGAGCGCCTGGTAAAGCGGCAGGAGTTGCGCGGCTTGCTCGGGGCTGATGGCTTCGGACGTGCCTTCGAGCATGAGCGTGCCGAGGGTCAGTTGTAGGCGCACGGGCAGGGCTTCTTGGTAGGTGGTATCCAAGCTGGGGCTGGCGTACTGCTCATTGGACGGGATAACGACCACAGGCGCGGCCTGTTCGGATGTGGTATCCGCTCCGTTTGACGGCGAGACCGGCGCGGGGGCGTTGGTTCCGCAGGCGGAAAGCGCCAGGGCGAGAATCAGGATGGGGATGAGAATTAGTTTGCGGGTCATTTTAAGTTCCTTGTTTGAAAGTTGAAGGTTTAAGATTGAATGCTGAAAAGCTATTCGTGCCGCAGGGCGACGATGGGATCGAGTTTGGCAGCCTGGGTGGCGGGGTAGTAGCCGAAGAAGATGCCAATAGCGGCGGCCGCGCCGAAAGCGAGCGGGATCGAGAGTGGGACGAGTTCGGTGCGCATGGTACCGAGCGCTCCAAACAAGAGCGCACCGCCCGCGCCAAGCAGGACGCCGACCAGTCCTCCGGCCAGGCTGAGAATGACGGCTTCGAGCAGGAATTGGGTCTGCACGTCGCCAGGACGCGCGCCAAGCGCCATGCGCAGGCCGATTTCGCGGGTGCGCTCAGTGACGCTAACAAGCATGATGTTCATGATGCCGATGCCGCCCACTACGAGCGAGACGCCCGCCACCCAGGCCAGCAGGTCGCGGAAGGCGGATGTGGCGGCTTCTTGCGTGGCGATGATGTCTTGCTGGGTCTGGATGGTGAAATCGGGCTTGGCGGGGTCAATGTCATGACGGGCGGCGAGCAGGCTGGTAATTTGGGTGGTGACACTGTCGATTTTGTCCTGACTGGCGACTTTGACGTAAATGGTGCGCACGGCGTCGGCGCGCATGAGAGATGTGGTCATAAATTTCTGAAAAACAACGCTAATGGGTAGGTAGACGCGCCCGTCGTAGTCGATATCGGCGACGACGCCTTTGGGCGACATGACGCCGATGACGGTGAATTTGGTTGAGCCAATGGTGATGGTCTGCCCGAGGGCGCTTTCGCCGCCAAACAGGTCTTGCGCCAGCCCCGCGCCCAGCACAGCAACTTTGAGCTTGCGGTCGTTGTCGGATTCGCTGAAATAGGTTCCTTCAGCCAGGGGATAGTCGCGCACGGCAGGGAAGTCGGCAGTGGTGCCAATAATGGCAAGCGATTCGAGCGTGACGCCGTTGGCCTTGACGGTTTGCGGGGCGGGAGCCTGCTCGGCGGAAACGCCGTCGATGCCGATGACCTGCTCCGCAATGGCGAGCGCGTCTTCATAGAGCAGGGTGCGCGCCGCGCCCGGCACGCCGCGCATCGGCGAGACGATCAGCAGGTTCGCGCCCAGGGCGTTGATTTGCTCCGCAATCGCGGCTTCGGCCCCGGCGCTGACGGCCATCATAATGATGACCGAGGCGACGCCGATGATGACGCCCAGGGTGGTCAGGAAGGAGCGGATTTTGTTGAGCATCAGCCCTTCCCAGGCAATGCGCAGGATTTTTTGAAATTTCATGCTGTTTTCTCCGCGCAGTGATCGCCATCGACCGTCTGCCCGTCGCGGACGCAGATGGTGCGCCCGGCGTGGCGGGCAATATCCGGCTCGTGCGTTACCATGACGATGGTCACACCGGTTGCGTGCAGGTTGTGGAGCAGCTCCATAATCTCCACGCTCGATTTGCTGTCGAGGTTGCCGGTCGGCTCATCGGCCAAAATGAGCGGCGGGCGGTTGATCAGCGCCCGGGCAATCGCCACGCGCTGTTGCTGTCCACCCGAGAGTTGGTTCGGGTGATGTCCGATGCGCTTTTCCAGCCCGACCGAAATGAGCGTCTCGGTGGCACGTTGGCGCTGTTCTGCGGTGCTCAAATCCTGGCTGGCGTCGTAGAGCATGGGCAGCATCACATTTTCGAGAGATGAAAGGCGCGGCGGCAGGTTAAACGACTGAAGAACGAAGCCGATTTTCTGGTTGCGCACGTCGGCCAGGTCGTTTTTGT
>JAKLPV010000050.1 GCA_022013685.1 Anaerolineae bacterium | reverse complement strand
CATCATCAGTCTGCTCAAGCCCATAGGCCACATCGGGATGATGGGCGTAGGCGATGATGGTCGTCAGCCAGTGCAGATCGTGACGAACTTCGGATGGGATTTTGGCAACGGGCAGGCGTTTGTGTCCATTGAAGAAACCGATCACTTTGCGATTAACCTTATCGGGGGAGAAAGCTTGGGTGACATCCCGCATGGTCGCGGCGCGCAGGCTGAGCAAATCATCTGGACTGAGAACAGGTATGATGATGTTATCGGGGGTAAAGGGAGAGCGGCGCTGGGGCGGAGTGTAAAAGCTGTGGTTGCCCGGAATATCCACCGGCGTTCCGAGCAAGCCGGGAGTGTCCTCGGGGAGTTCGGTCAGGCCTTCATCGCGCAGGGTTGAGAGACCTTTGGCGAGGAAAACCAGTTTGTCTTTGAAACTACCATCCGCGCTGCCTAGTTGGTAACGCACTTGGCGCAGGGATGTGCGCAGATATTGAGCGTGGCGGCTGTCGATATCGCTCAAGAGCGGGTCGAGTCCTTCAAGTTGGTGAACAATAAATTGGAGGTAATGACTGATTTCGGATTCAGCCTGGGCCGGGGAAAGTTTGCTTTGGGCAGCCAGCGATTCGGCGGTCGATGAAAGCCAGTCGCCATCCGCCTGCCAGGCTTGTAGTTGGTTGATGATGTTGCGGCGGTAGCGCGAAACATGGTCGGAGGTTTTTAGGGCGTGGTAGGCTGGGCCGAGGGTTTGACTGTAGTCGTTGAATTGCAGGTGCAGCAGGTCGGCAATGCTCGTTTTTTGGCCTGTTGTGGGGTCAATTTGTTTTGTGGCGCGCTCCACGTAGCGGCGGATGTTCTGGTTCAGTTCGCTCAGTCCGCGCACAACTTGGCGGACGTTTTCATAAGCCTGCGAAACTGCCAGCGAGGGCGAAAAATCCTTGCTGGTGCTGGCAGAAGTAATCAGTTGGTGGGCGGCGTATAGTTGGCCGGTAAACTCGCGTGGCTTCTGCTCCTGGATGGTACGCAAGGCTTCGAGCAGGGTGAAGGCGTAATCGGGCAAGATGATGGTTTCGGAATAGTCGGCGTGCTGTTCGCGCTCGATCCAGCCGGTTTCGGCCAGGCGGCGGATAAGATAGGATGCGTAATCCTGCTCGGATTTTTGACCCGTTATCGAAACGGAATCCGGCTCCAGGCCGACAGGCAGGTTAGCCCCTGCGGGTTGGTTCGCCATTTCGGCGGCGATTTCCCCCTCGGCGTTAGATTCCTTCAAATAGTGGACAATCTCATCCACCACAACTTCGCGCGCCAGCCCAAAGCGGTTGAACTCAGCCAAGGCGTACAAGCGCAGGAGAATTGCCATGTAGTGCCGCTGGAGTGAGCCAAAGCCCTGCGAACTAAACAGGTTGAACAGGTTAAGCGGCAGAATGTCAAACGGATTCGACATGGTTCGTATCCCAGACCAGTAGATCTTGCGGCTGGCAGTTGAGGGTGGCGCACAGTTTTGCAAGCGCGTTGAGGTCAATGTGACGGGCTGTGCCTGCATCCAGACGGTAGATAAAATCTTTGGGTACGCCTGCCAGCTTGGCCAGTTTGCGCGAAGAGATGCGCTGGCCGGTTTCAGCCTGCTGTTTGCCTAAAAGGATGGTGACACGCCCGGTAGTGGTAAGTTTCGCGTTCATTAGAATTTATGTTCTAATTTTGCACGCAAACGTCGGATTTGTCAAGGTATTTGGCGCGAATTCAAGACAAAATGGTGTTCCAAGAATTTGGTTTCATCAAAAATAGAGTCTGTTTTCTTTTATTCAATATCCCACTATTGTCGATACCTGTTCTGTGGATTTTCGGCTTGTGAAATCTTGCCTGAAGTAATCTAATCAAAACGCAGCAAATAAAGTTTGCTATTCCTGGAATCTTCTCGAGATTACGTTGGAGCAGAAAAAGCTTTCGAAATTATGACATCTGTCACTTGTTGGTGTCGCATAAATGTCTATACTATATTTCATCCTATCCTGTTTTATTTTGTCTTGGGGTAAACTTATGCGATCTTTTCTGATGCAACCAATCGATAGAATCAAATTTATCTTCTTTATTACCTTCACAGGGCTTGCCATTGGTATTTTTCTGACACTCCTTGCCTGGCTCGCGCCCGGTTTGGATTTCCAGCTTGGGCTATTGGCTGGAATTTTTGTGATTGTGGGGATAGGATTCTTTCTTATACAGCGCGTATCAATATTGCCTCGCCCAATTCTGTTTTTGGCTGTCCTCGCTGCCACTGCTTTGGTCTATCTTTTTCCAGAGTTGTTCAGCCCCGGATGCGATGGGATGCCGAGGGCTTTTGCCGGGCCTTGCCCGCCAAAGTGCCAGATTGCCGTTTGTACAAACTGGGATGCGCCTGGCGAGAATAACTGTAATCCGCCGCCTGGCGCGCTGGGTTGCTGTGTTTCTTATGGAACGATCTGCGACCCTGATTGCGAAGAGGAGCCACCGAATCCGGATACTCCCCCAGGCATCAATGCCAGCTTGAACTGCGCTATAAGTGGAAATGCCGGCTGGTGCAGGGGAGCCCTGTCTCTAGAGTTGACGGCTACAGAAACCAAGGGACGCCCCATCCTAATCAGTGGGGATATCAATGGTGTGCCATTTGCCTGTCCACAAATGTCTGGCACGTCAACTTGTTCTGTGCCCCTTCCTGAAGGGGCCGGAATCGCCAATTACATGGCCACATCGTCCATCGGATTATCATCCAATGGCTCCACATTGTTCTATCGAGACATTCTTGCGCCAACGATCTCAAAGACCCTGACCGGTTCTGTTGGGCTGAATGGTTGGTACCTCTCACCCGTAACCTATGCTGCCAGCGCATCGGATACAGTTTCAGGCCTGTCAAATCTATCCTGTACTTTAGATGGGGCACCACAGGCCGCCTGCAATCCGATCTTGGTTGGTGGCGACGGTTCGCACACGGTGATTGCCCAGGCGTTTGACTTTGCTGGCAATACGGCATCTTCTACACAAAATATTTCAATCGATACCCAAGCGCCTATCCTGAATGCGGGCTTGAATGGGACAAATGGAAACAATGGTTGGTACAAATCTGCTACCCTAACCGCCACAGCCAACGACCCAGCCCCCGGCTCTGGCTTGAATGGGCTGGATTACACGCTGAACGGTGCCGATTGGATTGCCCTGGGTGGGCCCCCTCAGCCTCACCGATGGCATTCAGACCTTGCAAGTGCGCGCCAGTGACCTGGCCGGACAGGTAATCTTTTCGGAGCAGATCAATGCCAAGGTGGATAGCACCCCTCCCAGCCTGACTGTCTCTAAAATCGGCACACTCGGCAGCAATGGCTGGTACATTTCGGAGACTGAAGTCAGCGTTTTGCCTCAGGATGCCACCTCAGGCGTGGCCGCGACCGAGTATTCCCTCAATAATGGCGCTTGGCAGCCCTATACATTCCCGCTTGCCCTGACAGATGGCACCCACAGCCTGAACTTCTGGATGGAAGACAATGCCGGATGGATCACTGAGGTCACAGACAGCGTGCGAGTGGATACCCGCCCGCCGCAGATTGGCGGCTCTATTCTTGGGACGAGCGGAATGAATGGCTGGTACACCTCGGCGGTAACCTTCACCGCCAGCGCCTCTGACCCGCTACCTGGTTCTGGCCTGGATACTTTTCGTTATACCTTGAATGGCAGCCTGCTCAATCCTTATACCGCGCCCCTGACATTATCTGACGGACAGCACTCCCTGACTTTGAATGCCCGCGACCTGGCCGGACTGGAAAGTACATCCAACCAGACGGTTTGGGTTGATACCTTGCCGCCCGGCTTGCAAATTCAGACAACGCTTCCCGTCTGGGTACAAGATACCCTGACCCTGCAAGGCGCAGCCTCGGATGGCGGCAGCGGTTTGCAGCGAGTCGAAATCTCTTTTGATAACGGCCAGACCTGGTTGGTTGCGAACGGTACAACCGATTGGAGCCTGGATTGGGATACGCGTAAATTCCCAAGCAGCGGGCGCACGCTTTATGTTCGATCCGTGGATAAGGCAGGCCTGTCTACAATCTTGCCGCTGTCTGCCCAGGTTGACAATACCCCGCCTCAAATTCAACTGCCGGGCCAATGGGAAATTTGGGATTCAGTCACCTTCGACGCCCGCGATGCCGACAGCGGCCTGGTGGGCGCGGAACTGGTTATCAGCGACCCGCAGAACCGCTGGCCGAAGCGGGTTTACAACTACGCGCCCGGCCACCTGCCGCTCACTTTCCAGTGGGACAGGCGTTTTGGCGACGGCACCCTGGCTCCGATGGGTAGTTATGACGTGAACGCTACCGCCACCGACCGGATGGGCAACACCCGCAAGGTGACGGCCAGCATCCGCATCCTGATTGTTCTGCCGCCTCAGGCGACCTCAACGCCGTTGGGAACGCCGCTTCCCACCGCCACCCTAACTGCCGCGCCCTCTGCCTTGCCCACCTTGATCCCAACCTCTACAGCAACCAGCGGAACAGGCGTAACCGTTTTTGGCGCGACTGAAGTACCGGGGAATGAGGGAAGCCTGACCGCGACTCCCACCCTCATCCCGCGCGCGGCGCCAACCGAGAGCACGTTTAGCGGCTGGATCGAATCCATTTTCAACCCACAGCCCACGCCGCAAGCTTCGAGTGTGACTTTCACCCACCAACCGCCTCAATCTGCCCAGGCAGATGGAATGGCTGATTCAATCCTGTGGGGCGCAGCGGCGACAGCATCAGTGGGCGCTTTTGCAGCTTACATTGCTCAGAAGAAACGCGAAGAGGAAGAAGCGGCAGCCCGTAGACAAGAAACCACTCGCCAGCGGCGCATGACCCCTGAAGAACGCAAGGCGCAGGAACTCAAAAGCGCGATTGCCGCCGTGACCGCCAAAGAACGCCAGGACTGGGAATCGGAACGCAAAAAAAAGATTGCCAATGAAACCGGCTACGCCGCCCTGAAAGGCGTGGAACAGCAGCAGTACGTCAAGCAGCGCTTGGATGAAATCCGCCAAGATGAGGCCGAGTGGCGTGCCGAGCAGAAACGGAAAGAACAGGCGCGCCTCGAATCGGAACTGGAAAGCCTTGAGCAGGCAGATGTCAGCGAAGCCGAGCGCTGGGAAGCTTACACCCAAAGCCCGGGATACCAACAACGCGAACAAGAGCGCCTGGCGCTGTTGAATTGGATTCTGACTGGCAAGAATCCCCCGGCCGGGATGGAGGATGTGAGCGAAGCCGAACGGTTGGAGATGTATCAGAAAACTCACGCCTACCAGTCCCGCCAGGAGCAGATGGCAGAATGGGAAGATGAGCAGGAACGACAAAAGTTGGCAGATGTAGAAAAACAGAAGCAAGCGCGGGAAGATGCCAATCGCGCTTATGCTGCGCTGCGCGAGAAGGGGCAATCTATAACGGTTGCCGCGCCACAGGAAAAAACATGGTGGCAAGGGGATTCATCAAAAATGATTGACTCTATTATTGGATTAGGTGCCAATTTTGCAAACTCTACAAAAGATGTCTCAACCATGATAGCGAGTTCGATAGTTTTGACAAACTCGACAAAGTGGCTTCTTTCCCCATCTACTGACCCGAATCCGTTCTCGAGGCAAATTCAGGAAACGCAACTGCTGAAAGATGTATCTCGTGGGCTAATCAATGACCCCGATGATTTTATTACTCAATTCAATAATCTTGACCAGTCAAAAAGGGTTTTAAACTACACAACATTGGCAGATATGGTGGATGGCGCTAAAAAATTTGTTCCATCTGTAGCAGGTGTGGCTTCATTTGGTTTGTCTGTGACAGGCATGGCTACTGGAAACAAGGATATGCAAGCAATCGGGGACACGAGCGGCGGTGTCTTGAATATTTTGCAAGGTTTCCAGACCTGGGGCAACCAGGCAGTTATTGCTGAATCTACGAAGACACTTGCAGGACGTATCCTCTTGCCAGTCCAGGGTGTGTTAGGGGGATTGCAATACGGTTCAAGCCTATACAGATTGGCAAACGACCAAAGTATTAATCCTAATGCAAGCGGGCAGTGGGATAATACGGCCTGGATTGAGCGCGTAGGGGTGACAACGACCGGGATCGGCGGCATATTTTTGGCTGCCGGAGCGTTTACAGCAATATTTGGCGGCCCTGCTGGCATCGCTGTGGCCGCGGTGCTTGTCCCTGCCGGATTGGCTTTTACCGGTGCTGGGGCGATTATGCAAAATTGGGGCTGGGTTACATCGACCATAAACGATATTTCTGGGGCGGCACAAAATTGGTTGAGCAGTGATACAAGCGGGTTGCCTAACTCGAGCGAAGTTCCGGCGGCTCCTGTTCCAACTCCTGCTCTTTTTTCTTCGCCAACTGCTACGCCTTCTTCACCTGCCGCCACATCCGGTAGCGCAACAGAATCATCTGTGGTATCTCCTGCATCGGAAGTACCTGCGCCATCGCCTTCGCCAACCCCGACAGAAACGCCGCATCCATAAGCAAGTCTGTGTTTTAATAAGGAAACCCACTAACATGAATCGTGAAAACAACCTTGAAGAATTGCGCAAGGAATACTTCCAGTTTCTTGAAAAACAACTCCCCCTGCGCGCCAGGGGAGTGCCCTATCAAAAAATAAGCACGCCAACCGGGCTGACATTGTTAGTTTTGGTTTTGTTCATAATCCCGTTTGCTGTGTTGGTGTTCGGATGGGGTCCTTACCTGCTGGAAAACCCCTTGGTACATGCCATTATTCTTGCAGTAGTGGTCTTTGGTTTTGTGAAGATACCCCCCTATTTTTATCATGAGGAAAAACGTAACCGGCGTTGGGCCCGAAAAAACCACCCGCATATTTACAAAACGATATACCGCTTTGGCGAACGCAATAAAAAAGACAAGATGGTAGTTGGTGTGCGCTTGCTGAGGATTAACGAAAAAATCTATTTTCTTGGTCCTTATGTTCGCCAACGGTGGTGGGAAAATATAGCCACGCTGACGGGATTTGTATTGCTCAATGAGCAAGGGGAAGTGGTCGAGGATGAGGAATTATTTACAAAGGCCTTCCTGACATACAATTATGGGATTATCGGAGCAGTCACGGGTCAAAACATAGCCATGGGGGAAGTGCATACTTTGAAAGAGAGCCTGAATATTTATGTGCCTCGCTCTGAAAAAGTGTTAAAAATGCAGAGAAGTTACTTTGAGCACAATGGCGATTTGCATGAATGGCAATCTTTGGTGGACTACCTGCCGAACTTGTATGAAGCAGCAAGAGATGCGCTGACAATTTATGATGGCAGGGAAAAATTTCGTAAATCTATGGGATACAGTTTTGGATATGAATATCACTATGAAGATGCGGTGGAAGAACTTGAAATGCGACAGGCGTTTTTCAAATACATGCTTGCTGCCCATTACAAAACAATTAACAACACCCGAGTTCACGCTGCGCGTTTATATGAAAACACCAAGCAACATGGAGGTCCGCTTCAAAAACCAATCGCAACAAACGCCTTGAAAACAGTTTGGCAATTTGCCTTCAAGCTCGAAGTTGTGCTTGACAAAATGTCACAGGAGGGAATACCTTCTGATGAAGATAAGCAGTTGTACCGCGAAAAAACAGCACAAGCGAAAGCGGTTCTCGCAAACAAATCCTGATGATAGCCCATATATACCCCATGCCCACTCTCCTCGAACGCCACTGGCCGAAACTGGCCCTGCTTGCCCGACATAAGTAGTGGCGAGTTAATTTGGGATCTTGGGCAGGGATGACGATGAGAATGAAAACGCTGTATTTATTGTTAACTCCAGAGCCATAAACATGAGCAAAACACAGAAACCAGGACTTGGGCGCTTTTTATCGTCCCTGATTGCTATTCCTATTGTAGTTGCGTTGGTAGGAGTGACGCCAACCAGCGCGAAAACCATCAGCTATAATTTCACGGCCATGTACATTGCCTTATGTTTGGGTGTGGTTATTCTTATTGTTCGCGCGCTAATTTTTTTGAAGCCGAATTGGAAAGTAGAATTTTTAGAGTTGATTTTGCCGATGCCTGCTTTTGGTGGTGTTTTGGCTCTAAATTTAGTTTATGCCAGTTTGCCTGACTGGCGCTGGATCGCTCCCCTGGCAATTATGTATCCGGTGGCAATTGCTTTGCCATTTTTTAATCAGGGATTGTCGAATAGGTTGGCTAATGAAATCAATGCGCCCACATCATGTCTTGGAAAAATGATTGTCTTTGGAATCTTGTCTATTGCCCCAATGGCGGGATTTATTGGGGTGTGGTTGTCGAGTTTGAGCCAACGGGCAGGAAACGGAGTACTTGGATTCTCTCTTGTTGGTTTTTTCTTGCACTTTGGGTTTGTCTGGAGTGAAATTAACCTTGCCCAACAAGCGTGGCGATTGATTCCAAAAGGAAGAAAATAATCATGCCAGAAACCCTACATTTTTCACATCTATGGCTGGAAGGCAGCTTTGGCTCATTTGTTGGAATGCTGATATGGCGTTGGTGGAAAAAGCGTAAAGGTCCTCAATAGCCCTGTGGATGCCATAATAACCTTGATCTCGTTTTACTCTCAAACCTTGATTCCCGAAGATATCCCCTCATGCCCACAAAAATAACCATCACCCTGATTCTTTTTACCCTGCTCTTCAGCGCCTGCGCCCCGGCAACGGATGGGACTGCCCCGATCACCTCGCCAAGCACCCCGGCTGCAGCGCCGGCAACGGCCACAGCCAGCCCGCCCCCGACAGCGACAACTGAACCCACCGCCACGCCGCTGCCTTCGCCGACACCCATCCCTTGGACAAGCCAGGCCATCCGCCTTGATAACGCCGGGCAGGTGGTCGAGATCAACCGTTGGGGACGAGGCGTGGCGGAACGCTCCCAGTACCTGAATCAAGGCACCGGGTTGGTGGTTTTGACCTCGCTGGGTGTCTACCTCTATGAAACGGAACCCGCCCGCCTGGTGGCGTTCATCCCCAACACCATTGACTTCAGCATCTCGCCCGATGAAGCCTGGCTGGCGACCAGCCACGATGGCGGCGAGGTCAAATTGTGGAAAGTTGCCGATGGCGCGCTGGCGCAAACCTTCCAACATCCGCTCGGGCGCTATGCGCTGCCCTGGAACTCTGACAATCCGGATGAATACATTGAAAATATGGGCGTTGCCGATGTCGGCGCAATCGAATTCTCTCCAGACAGCGCCCAACTCGCCGTCGGGTACCTGGACGGCACGCTCGACATCTGGCAAATCGGCCAGGATGCCCCCGCCGCCAGCATCCGCAACGACATAATCAACACCGTCCCGGCTTACCTGCGCTATTCGCCAGACGGCAAAACCCTGGTCGCCATAACTGGCATCAAATTCCTCGATATTTGGGTCACGCAGCGCGTTAAGGTTTCGGGTGCGCGCATTTCTTTTTGGAATGTGGATGACTCCAGCCTGATAGCTTATGCCAAAGACCCCGGCTTTTTTGCCGCTCCCACCTTCCTGGCGGACGGGAAAACGCTGCTCACCCTGAGCGGCGGCATTGTCCGAATTTGGGACGCCCAGGCTGGCAAGGAAACCGGCCACTTCGGCACTAATCTCGAAGAACTCTACAGCCTCGAAATCAGCGCCGACGGCAGCCAGGCGGTCGTCAGCGGCCCGGCCAACGGCAAAACCGTGCAGCAGGTGCGCAGTTTCCCGGCTGGTAACCTGATCGAACAAACTGAAATCGATCCGCCTGCCGAAGATTCCCGTCTCAAACAGTTTTTGTTCGATCAGGAACATTACACCGGCCTGCGAGGCCTGGCCGCGATTGAGGAGCAAGAGCTGCGCGCGTGGGCCGCTTCCTACTGGCTAACCCTGCCGTCTGGCCTGGTTGAACCGGTTCAACTCCCTGAAGACGTCGCCGCTCCTTATTTTTATGCCCAAGACCAAACCATTCTCTGGTGCAAGGACGGTGTTCTTCACGTTCGGGCCAGCGATGGCGCAACAAAAACCTTTGAAGCCCCCTCCCAAAAACGCTGTTCTGGCGCGGCGCTCAGCCCGCAGAAAACGTATGCTGCGGTTTGGGGCAAAAACTATCTGACCCTGGTCAACCTGCAAACCGGCCAGCCGCAGGATATGCTCGGCCTGCAGCGCGACATGAACACGGTAGCTTTCTCCGCTGATGAAAACCTGCTGATTACCGGCTCGCTGGCTCCGCAGTGGAACACCAGCGAAGTGGTTTTCTGGCAGACAGACCCGCCCAGGTCACTCTACTTTCCCCAACGCCTGGATGACCGCGATATCCTGGAGATCATCGTATCCAGTGACAAGAGTTTTGTGCTGACTCTGGGCGGACGTATCCGCACCTGGCAGGTTGAGGATGGCAATAACCTGGTCAGTATCGACTCTTATTCTTACTCGATTGCGCTCTCCCCCGATGACAAAATCATTGCCAACGGCGATTACTACGGTGATATCTATCTGTGGAGCGCCGCCGATGGCAGCCAGCTTGCGATGCTGCCTGGCGATGAACAGGTGATTGCCCTGGAGTTTACCGCTGATGGCTCGGGGTTGGTTGCGCTTTCGGCAGATGGTGTCATTCGCCTGTGGGGATTGCCGTGATGCTGGCCGCTCTCGAAAAACACGGAATGTGGATTGTGCTCGCCATGCTTGGGGCTTTGCTGGCCTGCCTGCTTTTCTTCCCGTCTCTGGCGCAGCCTGTTTCTAGTCTGGTTTTGTTGGTTGCTGTTAGCTTTATGCTGTTGTTCGCGATTCAGAAACCGCTGCATGCCTACCGACAGGGCGAAATCAGTTTACCGGCGATGTGGCGCAAAATTAGCCTTGATCTGCTTGGAATTGTCCTAACCTTGTTCCTGGCCATTCTTAGCGGGTGCTGGGCAGCAGATTGGGCGAGCCAGCTTGCTCAGGCCAACGGTTTTCCTGCGTTATGGGCCATCCTGTCCGGTTTTTGTGCCGCACTTGCGGCTGGTTTTGCTGTTGGCGCTGCCGTGCAATCTGTCTGGGGACGGCTGACGAGACCCCGCCCGGTAAAGTAATTAACGCGGCGCGCTGTAGTTCTGTTCTCAGCGTACAATGTGCTTCCAACTGCGTTCGGTGCAGTGTAGGCGGGAGCCAGTGTGCGGCTCCTTGTGCGGTGAACCTTACGGCAAGTCTCCTAACCGCATCGTTGTTGGCCCCTCATGCCGTGCTTCTCAAGAATTCACCCAGCACGCGGTTGAATTCTGGGGCGTTGTCCATGTTGGCGCAGTGACCGGCGGCGGGGATGATGGCCAGCTGGCTGTTGGGTTCCTGTTTGTGCCAGGCCAGTGAGTTGCTGTAGACGATCGGCAGGTCGTGTTCCCCGGCGATGATCAGCAGGGGCTGGGGCAGGCTTTTGGGCGTTTTGTCCATGATTTTCTCCATGCCCGGCATGACCTGCAACGAGCGCCGCGTAAAGTGCTGCATGGCCTGGTAAAAGATTTCGCGTTCGGCTTCGACAACATTTGTGTTCCTGACCACATAGCGCCGGAACCCGTCCATATCGAAGAGAATCAGGAAAAAAGCCTTGAAGATTTCGCTGTTTTGGGCTTTAGTGATGGCCGAGTTATCGCCAAAGATGCTGTAGCCGCCGGTGACGGTCACAGTCTTGACCTTTTGCGGATATTTATCTGCGATATATTGCGCCATCAACGAGCCCAGCGAAACGCCAACCAGGTGCGCCTCTCGGTGACCTTCGCGTTCGATGATCTCTGCCACCAGTTCGGCGGTCTTCTCGATGGTGACGTTGGCGCCGTTGACCTGCGATTTGCCGTGCCCGAGCATATCCAGGCTGATAACGTGGTAGTTCTCAGCAAAAGTATCCATTTGGTGGTGGAAACAGGTGTGGTCGCCGTAGGCCGGATGGATGAAGACAATCGCTTCTTTGGTAGGGTCGCCCTGGGTGTAGTAGTACAGGCTGAATTTGTCTTGTTGTAGTTGTTTTTCTTGCAGGGTATTCATTGGGGGATTCCTTGAAAACTTGATGTTTTTTGCGCGCCCGGTGGTTCGGTAAACCGTTTGGGTCAAATAGGTACTTTTGTTGATCTGGTCAAGATTTTAAGTCCTCGAGCAGTTTCTCATACCAGTTGATATTGAATTTATAGAAATCGCAGCCATAAGTCAGGGTCAGCATCTGGTAATCGAAGATATCCTGCAATTCGGTCGGGACTCGCTTCGCGGCGGCTTCATTTTGGATGATGTTCAATGCTTCGACGGTCTGGCGCAGGTTGTTCAGGTGTGCTTCCAGCAGCGGGATGCGCTGCTCGATGGGCAGCATGCCCATGAAAAATAGGCGAGTCAGGGCCGGGTCTTTGACTTTCTCCCGATCGATGGCCGAGCCGAGCCAACCCTGGAATGCCTGCTGCCCGGCGGGGGTCAGGCTGAAAACTTTCTTGTTCCTGCCGTTTTCAACCTTCTCTTCGGCGGTCACCCAGCCTTTTGCGAGCATCTTGCTGATGGCGGCGTTGATGCTGCCAAAACTGGCGCTGTAGAACAAGGAGATGCTTTTTTCAAGCGCCTTGTTGATATCGTAAATGGTCATTGCGCGCAGGGCGAGTAACCCAAGGATGACGAATTCCATTGTTGCTTCCTTTCGCTATGTATCTAATAGTAATATATAAAATGGTGATTGTCAAGGCAAACACTACTCATCCTTTCTGTTAGCCAATCCGTTTCCAACCCTTGACATTAACGTTACGTTATAGTTTATAGTATGCCAAGTTGGCTGGCAGCGCTTCAAAAGTGGATGTCAGCCTGGAGAAACCTATGTTCACCGTCAAACAACTTTCCACCCTGGCCGGGGTCACGCCCCGCACCCTGCACCACTACGACCAGATCGGCTTGCTCAAGCCGTCCCAGATTGGCGAGAACGGCTATCGCTACTATGGGGAGGACGCCGCGCTGTGTCTGCAACAGATCCTGTTCTACCGGGAGATGGGTTTGCCGCTCGACAAAATCAAAAAAATCATGGGACGCCGTGATTTTGATGTGCTGGCGGCGCTGGAAAGCCACAAGACCGAGATTGCCAGACACATCAAACGGCTGGAGCTTCTTGTGGAAACGGTGGACAACACTATTTCGTATCTGAAAGGACAAAAAATCATGGATAACAAACAAATTTTCTCCGGTTTTACCCCCGAAGAAGAAGAAAAATATGCCCGCGAGGCCGAAGAGATGTACGATCCCGAAACCGTGCGCGAATCCAACCGCAAGTGGAAGGCTTATGGCAAGGAAAAGCAGCAGGCCATCCTGGCCGAGAGCAAGGATATCCACATCGAGATGATCGCCGCCATGCCGAAGGGCGCAGGTTCTCCCGAAGTCCAGGCGTTGGTCGAACGCTGGCGGGCGCACATGGACTACTTCTGGACGCCGAACCTCGAGCAGTTGCTCGGCCTGGCAGATGGCTACGTCAACGATCCGCGCTTCCGCGCCACGTACGATGCCATCGATCCCAAACTGGCTGAGTTCATGAACGAAGCGGTCAAAGTTTATGTTGCTGCAAAACGGTAACAAATCGCAACTTTCAACAAAAAAGGAGTGGACTCGATCAGTCCACTCCTTTTTTTGTGTTTTACTTTCCGCTTTACTTGACTTTTTCAGCGGTGATGAGTTGGTTCAGCAGCTCGTTTTTGGGCGGCACCAAAACCAGTTTGCCTTTGCCTTCCAGGATATTTTGCGTTTCCAATATCTCGAACAGGGCGCTGGCAACTTCCTTGTTGGATGAAATTTTGTGCATGGCCTCGCCAACGATGCGTGGGCGGATTGCCCCGGCTTTGGCGAATTCGACGGCGGCCTGACGATCTGCTGTGCTGGTGATGATGTTGACCTGGTTGGCCCCGTCCTGTTTGATGGCGGAGGTCACCTGGCGCAGGCGGTTGACCACCTTGGCTTCGATCTGCTGGATCATGCCGACGTCACGGAAATGTACCTTGCGGATGTAGACCGACCCCAGCTTGTAGCCCCACTCATGCGAGCGCGGTGAGACTTCATCGCGGACCATGCGACTCATGCCGTGGCGGTCGATCAGCATTTGTTCGAGGGGCATGTTGCTCAATGAGCGCACCACCGCATTGCTGACGTTGGCCGCCAGTGACCCGCGCGGGTCGGCGTTTTTGAACAGATAGGAGACCGGGTCGCTGATGTACATTTCATACCAGATGCCCACGCCCATCGGCGCGCCTTCTTCCGAGTTGACCGGGTTGCTGCGCAGGTATTGCTGATCGCGGCGCATATCCAGCACCTTGCGGCTTCCCAGCCAGTTGACCAGGAATGCGCTTGGCCCGAGTTTGAGCGGCAGGATCACCAGCCCCGGTTCGTCCAGGATCCCCACCACGCGGCCAAACAGGATGAAAACCTGGCAGGTGCCTTCTTCGACAGTAGTGTAAAGCCCGATCAGGCGTAAAAAGAACAGCACGATGGGCATGACAAACCACATGCCGATGAACGAGATCGTGGCTCCCACAAAAAATTGGACTAAGGGTTCCATTACTCCACCTCCCGTATAATTTGCTGGGCATGGCTGTACAGTTTTAGCCGCACATTGCGCAGGTAAGATTGGATGGCGCCCGGGCCGGTCTTTTGCAGCGTGCCCAGTTGTTCAGCCAGGGCCACCAGGGGTTCCACTTCTGCCTGGGCGTTCAAGGTTTCGATTTCCACCGCGCGTTTGGATTGTACGATTTTCTGGTCTGCCGAAGCCTGGGCCAGACTGATATCGGATGAAATCTGATTGTGCGCGGTGTTGATTGCCGCCAGCGCCGACTCAACCTCGGCAGGCGGGTCGATCCCGGTGATCAGCGAAGCATCCAGAACGATGCCGTAGCGCGCCGTAGACGAGATGCATTCGCGCTCCATGTGTTCGTTCAGGTCGCGCAAGTTCTTGCGCAGGTCGTTGATCGACACCCCGGAGACGCCGCTCAGGCCGCCAATCCCCTCTTCATTTGCATTCGGTGCGACAAAACTCGCGATGCGTTCACGCAGCACTGCGACGAAATAGCCCATCACGTGCAGGATGGGGCGTTTGACACCGAACAGGTACGCGTACAGGTTGTTTTCTGCCACCCGGTAGCGGATCTGACCGGTCAGGCCGGTGTTGAGCTGATCTTTGGTCACAGCCTCCAGGAGTGTGCCGCCAGAATTTGCCCGGGGATCTTCAAGGTCTTGCGCCATGTTGATGGTTTGGGTGGCGATGGACACTTTGTAGATTTTCTCCCAGGGCCATTTGAAATACGGCCCGCCGGGCTGGATGACGCGCACCTGGGGATAGTTGTAGCGCAATTTGTGTTCTTCGCTCAAGGTTTCCCCCAGGGGCGAGTTGGCTGTGGTCGCATTTCCGACCCGTTCTGCCCGGCCAAAAATGGTTTTTACTGCGCGTTCATTCTGGTCCACTGTGTAAAGCGAAGTCAAAACATAACGCAGGAAAAACCAGGCTATGAACCCCGCCAGCATGCCTACCATGAAACTTATCATTGATCTTTCTCCTTTCTGAAAAATGACGGCTCTTTAGGAATTCCCAAAATGCGATCTTCTTTACGGCAACTATCAAAGAGCCAAAATGATTGCTGGAATTAGTATAGCAAAAGAGGAGATAAAATCAAAGCATCGAATGTTTTGGTTTTGTTAACGCTTGTCACTGTTCATAATGAAAGGGAAGATTGTTTCATAAATAAAAGCAGGCGGAGGCAATTTGCCTGCGCCTGCTTTCTGGTAATGATTAAGCTTGAAAATCGGCGATCTCTTCCCCATTCAGGTAGAGTTCATACTCTCCTGCCGGGAAACTTCCCAGGGGAATGTTGAGGTCAAAGGGTTGAATTATCTGAATGCACATTGTATCCGGGTTGCTCAAGGAGTAGATCTGTACCTGGATGCGCCCGTTCTCATCGGGTGGGTCGACTTTGAAACGCAACCCGTGGCAGGGGTCTGGCAAATCGCCGGAAACATGCAGGTTGAATTGCAGCGGGTAGGATTCCAGCGTCAGGAGTTCACTGCTGTTGATATAAATGTTGCCAGCCTGTAGTTTTTCGTCACCGGGCCGGGGCGCGTATTGTGACCCTTCCGGCTGTTCGGGCGTTGAGTCGCTGACCACGGGTGCGTCTGGCGGGAGGCTCGGGCTGATCTCCGTTGAATCAGGGTTTTCAGGCTTTGGCAGGTTGGCCGGGGTCGCCTGGCAGGCGCTCAGCGCGATAGTAAAAGTGAGCAGCAATATCGATAAAATTTTCATCTCATTTCTCCATTCTTTCTGTTTTTTTATGACGCTGCGTGGACGGTGAAAGTTCCGCCGGGGGCCGGGCTGCTGCCTCCTAACTGGACAATCCCTATGCTTTCAGGTATGATTGGGGCGTTCTACCCGCCGCTTGTCACGGCATTTTGTAATTTAATATTGCGCGTAAGTTTACGCCTGAGTGTCAGGCGGGGTTGAATTATCGAAAAATCCCAATGGTGGAGGCCAAATGTCAGACCTGATTAAGCAAATCACGAGCGATTTCCAAAAGCAAATCGATTCCTTCCAGCCTGATTACAGCATCAGCGACGTGGGAACGGTGCTTGAAGCTGGTGATGGTATAGCCCGCGTTGATGGCCTGGCCAATGTCCGTTCGCAGGAACTGGTTCAGTTCCAAAACGGTGTGATTGGCATTGCTTTCAATCTCGAAGAAGATAAAGTCGGCGTAATCATAATGGGCGATTACGCCGGAATTGTTGAAGGTATGACCGTGCGTTCACTGGGGCGTATCGCTTCGGTGCCGGTTGGTGATGGTTTGGTCGGACGCGTCGTCAATGCCCTTGGTGAGCCGATTGATGGCAAAGGTCCGATCAGCTTTAGCGGATTCCGCCCGATTGAGCGCATCGCTCCAGGTGTGGTGGCCCGTCAGGATGTGGATACCCCGGTGCAGACCGGTATCAAAGCCATTGATGCAATGATCCCGATCGGGCGCGGACAGCGTGAACTGATCATCGGTGACCGCCAGACGGGTAAAACCGCTATTGCGTTGGACGCCATCATCAATCAAAAAGGGAAAGGCGTTACCTGTATTTATGTGGCGATTGGTCAGAAGAAATCGGCCGTTGCCCGCACCGTGGCCATCCTTGAAAAATATGGCGCAATGGATCACACCATTGTTGTGGTTGCCGCGGCAGATGAAGCCGCCGCGCTTCAGTACATCGCTCCCTATGCCGGCTGCGCCATGGGCGAGGAATTTATGGAAACCGGGCGTGACGCCCTGGTGGTTTATGATGACCTTTCCAAGCACGCCTGGGCTTATCGTCAGGTTTCGTTGCTCCTGCGCCGCCCGCCCGGACGTGAAGCTTATCCCGGTGACCTGTTTTATCTGCACTCGCGCTTGTTGGAGCGCGCCGCGCGCCTGGCTTATAAATTTGTCATTACCAAAAAAGATTTTGAAGCTGATGAAGCCAGTGAAGTGGATGCTGCCGATGGCAAGGTCTACACCGGGCCGCTTTCGCAGCACGACGCTGAGCAGGCGCTTGAAAAACTTGAAGGTAAGGAAAATTTCAAAGTTGTCAAAGTGCAGGGTACGGGTGGTTCGCTGACTTCCCTGCCGATCATCGAAACCTTGCTCGGAGACGTATCCGCATATGTGCCGACCAACGTCATTTCCATCACCGATGGCCAGATCTACCTGGAAGGCAATCTTTTCAATGCCGGCATTCGCCCTGCTGTGAATGTGGGTATCTCGGTTTCGCGCGTGGGTGGCGCCGCCCAGACCAAAGCCATGAAACAGGTGGCCGGACGTTTGCGCCTGGATATGGCTGCCTACCGTGAACTGGCTGCCTTCGCCCAGTTTGGCTCTGACCTCGATAAATCGACCCAGGGACAGTTGAATCGCGGACGCCGGATGCAGGAGATCTTGAAGCAACCCCAGTACAGCCCGGCCTCGCTTGAGCATCAGGTGATTGTCCTGTTCGCCGGTACGCAAGGCTATGCTGATGAAGTTCCTGTTGAGAAAATGGGCCGTTGGGAAATTGATCTGCTCAAATACATGGATTCTTCACACCCTGAAGTTGGCAAGAATATCGCCGAAAAGCGCCAGATTACAGCTGATAACGAGAAGAAATTGCGCGACGCGCTTTCGGCTTTCAAATCGACCTGGCAGGCCTAAACCGTTTGCCGGCTGGTGATTGTCAAACTAGCCGACGAGGAGACTAACAGATGGCTTCTGCCCGAGAGATGCGGCTTCGCATCAAGAGTGTAAAAAATATTTCGCAGGTGACGCGTGCTTTGCAAGCGGTTTCAGCCAGCAAAGTGCGTAAAGCCATTGCTGCCCTGATGGGCACGCGCCCTTATGCCACCAAGGCCTGGCAGGTTTTGGCACATATTTCGGGCCAACCTGGGCGCTCTTCTTTGCACCCGCTTTTGACAGCCCGTGAAGAGATTAAAAATACACTGGTGGTTGTCGTCAGCGGTGACCGGGGATTGGCGGGCGCGTATAACACCAACCTGATTCGATACATGCTTCGCCAGTTTGCCAACTGGCCCACGCCGGTGCATTTGATCGCTGTTGGCCGCAAAGGCCGCGACTTGCTTGTGCGCCGCAGACAAAATGTGATCGCCGATTTTAGCAACCTGCCCGCTGCGCCCTCCTTTGCAGACGTTTCAGCAATTGGGCACATTGCGGTTCAGGAGTTTTTGGAAGGCCGCGCCGACGAGGTTTTCCTGGTTTATACTAATTTCGTCAATATGGTCAAACAAGATCCGGTGGTCAAGAAGTTACTGCCTCTCGAAGTGGATGGCGGTGAAGGGCGCGTTCAAACCTTTGAACACAAGGCTCAGGCTTCCGCTGCTTATATCTACGAACCTTCCGAAGGCGAAATTCTGGATCAGATTATTCCGCGTTTTACGGCATTACAGGTTTACCAGGCAGTTTTGGAATCCTTGGCCAGTGAACATGCCGCGCGCATGGTAGCCATGCGCAACGCGACTGAAAACGCCAACGAACTGGTTGGCGAATTGCAATTGCAATATAACAAAGTACGTCAGCAGTCAATTACCAGTGACATTCTCGATATTGCTGGCGGCGCAGAAGCGCTGGCCCAGGGTACATCTAAATAATATGTTGGAGGCGAATATGGCAAAAGAAACTGGCCGCGTAGTCCAGATTCAAGGTGGTGTGGTGGATGTGGCCTTCCCTGAAGGTGATTTGCCCAACCTTTATGAAGCAATCGAAGTCGAGCGAGATGGACAACCTGCGCTCGTATTGGAAGTACAGAAACATCTCGGTAATAGCTGGGTGCGCACCGTTTCGATGGATTCGACCGACGGTTTACAGCGCGGCGTCCCTGCCCGTGCAACCGGCTCACCCATCCTTGTGCCGGTTGGCCCGGCCACCCTTGGGCGTATCTTCAATATTCTCGGCCAGCCTATCGATCGAATGGGCGAAGTAAAAGCCGATTTGCATTATCCGATCCATCGCCCGGCGCCGACTTTTGCCGAGCAATCGACCAGCACTGAAATCTTTGAAACCGGCATTAAGGTCATTGATCTGATCGCGCCCTTCACCAAGGGTGGCAAAACCGGTATCTTTGGCGGCGCTGGCGTTGGCAAGACCGTTGTCATTATGGAATTAATCCGTTCGATTGCCACAGTTCACCAGGGCAACTCGGTTTTTGCGGGTGTCGGTGAGCGCACCCGCGAAGGAACCGCCCTTTATCGTGAAATGATCGAATCGGGCGTTATGAAAGATACCGTCATGGTCTATGGCCAGATGAACGAGCCTCCAGGTGTGCGTTTGCGTGTGGCGCTTTCGGCGCTGGCAATGGCCGAATACTTCCGCGACCAGGGTAAGGATGTCTTACTCTTCATCGACAATATTTTCCGCTTCACCATGTCTGGCTCGGAGGTTTCGGCCCTGCTTGGGCGTATGCCCTCCGCGGTAGGTTACCAGCCGACCCTTTCGACTGAAATGGGTGAATTGCAAGAGCGCATTACCTCGACCCGTACTGGCTCGATCACTTCGATGCAGGCTGTCTACGTTCCGGCGGATGACTATTCGGACCCTGCCCCGGTGGCGACTTTTACCCACCTCGACGCCACCATCGCCCTGGAACGGTCGATTGCGGAAAAAGGCATCTACCCGGCGGTCGACCCGCTGGTTTCGACCAGCCGTATTCTCGACCCGAACATTGTTGGGCCCGAACATTACGCCACCGCCCGCGAAGTTCAGCGCGTCTTACAGCGTTATAAAGACTTGCAAGACATCATTGCCATTCTCGGCGTTGATGAACTCTCTGAAGACGACAAATTGCTGGTATCTCGCGCCCGCAAGATCGAGCGTTTCTTCTCCCAGCCTTTCTTTGTGGCCGAGCAATTTACCGGCATCCCGGGTACATATGTGACGCTCAAAGACACTATTCGCGGCTTCCGCGAAATTTTGGATGGCAATCACGATGACTTGCCCGAACAAGCCTTCCAGTTGGTTGGCACCATCGAAGACGCCCGCGAAAAAGCCGAAAAACTGGCCAAAGGCGGGTAGTCAAGCGTCGGGTGTCAGGTTTTAGGTTTTACCCTGAAACTTGACACCTGATACCGGAGAACGATTTATGACGATACGTTGCGAAATTGTCTCACAAGACCGGATGGTGTTTGAAGGCGATGTGGATATTGTGGTCTTGCCCGGCTCGGACGGTGAGATGGGCATCCTGCCGCATCACGCTCCGCTGCTGACCACGCTGAATTACGGGATCATCAAAGTTCGCCAAAAATCGCAGGAATATCTCTTCACTGTGGCCGGGGGAGTGGCCGAAATCCAACCCAGCATCGTGACTGTTCTGGCCGATGCAGCAGAAAATGTCCAGGAGATTGATATGGCCCGCGCTGAAGCTGCGCGCCAGAAAGCCGAAGAAGCTCTGGGCAAGGTCAGCGCTGAAGATGCAGACGCATACGAGAAACTGGAAGCCGCCTTGCATCGGTCCAATTTGCGGCTCGATGCGGTCAAACGCTATCGTTCAAGCAAGCGATTCCCTTCGAACGAAGGATAAATAAATATTATGGCTGGTTTTTCTCGTGACCTGGGTATTGACCTGGGGACAATTTACACGCGTATTGCAGATGGTGCACAGGTTTTGGTGGAAGAACCAACCATTGTGGCTATTGATGTTGCTGATCAGAAAATGGTTGCTGTGGGTAAGGAAGCCCGCGATATGCTTGGGCGCGTTCCCGACTCCATCGAAGTTGCCATGCCGTTGCAAAATGGCGTCATTGCTGATTACGAAATTACTGAAACGCTGTTACGCGTCCTGCTCCAGCGGGTGAGTGGACCCATACGCATTTTCAAGCCGAACGTGATGATCTCTGTGCCATATGGCGTTACCAGCGTCGAGAGCCGCGCGGTGCATGAGGCGGTTCTGCAGGCGGGCAGCCGCGATGCGTACCTGATCCAACAACCACTGGCTGCCGCTCTGGGCGTCGATTTGCCGATTAACTCGCCTTCGGGCAATATGGTTGTCTGCCTGGGCGGTGGCTCAACCCAGGCTGCCGTGCTGGCGATGTATGGAATTGTCTCAGCCGAGACTTTGCGCGCGGGCGGGATGCACATGGATGATGCAATCGTTACCTATGCGCGCCGCAAGTATGGTGTGATTATTTCAGCCCAGACCGCCGAGCAGTTAAAAATCAAGATTGGTGCGGCTGTCTCGCAAGATAATGAACAAAGTATGGATGTCCAGGGACAGGATCAGGTAACCGGCCTTCCCCGTCCGGTGACAATTACCACTGGCGAAATTGTCGAAGCCTTGCAAGAGCCGCTCAAGCAAGTGACTGAAAACTGTCGCCGTGTTCTTGAAAAAACACCTCCTGAGTTGGTTTCTGACATCATTGATCGTGGCATGGCTCTGACGGGTGGCGGCGCTCTATTGCGTGGCATTGACAAGTTGTTGACCAAGTCGCTCGGTATTCCCGCTTACCTGGTGGATAACCCTCTGACCTGTGTGGCTGAAGGTGCTGCGCGCGCCTTGCCAATGTATGCCCTGTTGCGGCGCAACTTGCCGCCTGTATAAAAAGAAATGGAGGCGAGATGGCAGTTTCAATAATCCTGGTTGCTTTGCTTGCTGGTTTGGTTGTGGTTGGTGTAGTCGCTTTTGTGTTTATGCGCGCCAACCAGGTCGATTTGACTGGAACGGGCGATGAAAAACCTGAATGGATGCGCCAGACCCCTCCGTCAGAAACGATTATGGCCGTTCAGACAGATGGTGAAGGGTTTCAAGTTTTCGATCACGACCCTGGCGAAAAGCTGGCATCACCATTTGCCGAACAGATTGAAGACATTTTGCGCGCCCGCATGCAAGCCGATCCCGAGCTAAACCAATATGATGTTGACCTGGGAACAGCGCCAGATGGTACTCTTGAAATTTGGGTAAACAGTGAAAAATTTGACCGGGTCGAAAATTTACCTGATGAGCGCCTGCGCCAGGTTTTCCAGGAAGCTATCGATAGCTGGAACAAGCATTAGTTATCCCTGGATGGATCAAAAAAACGGCTCCGTAAAGGAAGCCGTTTTTTTGATCCATCCAGGGGCTTTTATGGAATGTAGTAGGTCATGCGCTGCAGCCCGATTGCGGGGTCGATGTGTTGGACTCTCACTTGAGAGGGGACAATCAGTTTTAGTGGCGCATAATTTAAGATACCACATACCCCGGCTTCGATCAGTTTATCGGCCACATCCTGGGCAACCGAAGCAGGAACACATAGCATGACAATTTTTATCCCTGCTTCTTTGATGTCTTGTGCCAGATTTTTGGCGTCTCTGATGGGATAATCGCAGACTTTTTTACCGATTTTGGCCGGGTCGGCATCGAAACACATGGCAACCCGAAAACCGCGATTGGCAAATCCGTTATAGCGCGCAACCGCATGGCCGATATCACCCATGCCTACAACTGCCACATCCCAGATGCGATCCACATGCAAGATTTGGCTTAGCCGTTCGATCAGGAAGGGGATATGATAGCCGGTCCCTTGTTTGCCAAATTCGCCAAATTGCGAAAGGTCTTTGCGAATTTGTGCGGCAGAAATACCCACTTTTTCTCCCAATTCCTGGGATGATGTGGTGCTAACGCCGGTATCAGCCAGGCGTTGTAAGGCGCGCAGGTAAACTGGCAGGCGGCTGACAATCACATCGGGCACGTTTTGGTTGTTCATTTCGTTTGCCTTCTCAAATCAGGTATAGTTGATTAAATCTACCATAAAAGTCGTTTTTGTGCAATTCGGCGCAAATGTTAGGGCTGAGGCATTGGCGTACCTTGATTGTCGAAAAACGGCACTTTGCTGATATCGCTGTTGAGCGTAACGTATGCGAAAGCTACCCAACCTCGCCCGTCTGGCGCGGAGGCGTATTCGATTTGCAGCCAATTGCCATTGAGCGTCTTGCCTGTAATGATCACCCGGTCGTTCGGGTTCAACAGGCCGAACGATTCATAGGATGATGCCGGGCCGCTGCGGACATTGATTTGGGCTGTCACGATTCCGCTGGGAAGGTTGGGCGTGGCGCTTGGCGGAATGGGGGTTTCGGTCGCGGGTTGGGGCGTTGCATCCTCGGGGACGGTTGCCGGTTCTTCGGGTTGGGCTGGCGCTTCGGTGACCGGGGTTGCCAGGAAGTTATAGATCGGCAGTAGCTTGCGCCCAAAATCCAACTTCACGAGGTCGCCGGAGACCCAGGCGCGGCCATCCAGTCCGGATGGGTATTCGATTTGAAACCACGAGTCATCATCGACGCGGCCGGTAAAACTCAGGGTTGTCCCGTTGGGAATGGTTCCCAGGCTGAGATAACCCGTCCCTGGGCCAATGCGCACATTTAGCAACTGCACGGCTACCCCGATTCGAGCATCGGGTCCGGGCGGGTTGAGCGGCAGGGGCGCGCCGGTGCTCAAGGGCAGCAGCGGCGCAACGGCCACCGGTTTATCGGGGTCTTCCGGAAAAATAACAATGGGCAGCAGGCCAATTTCGCCTTGTAAATTTACGGCGCTGGCCAATATCCAGGCTGTGCCATTGGGGGCGTCTTCGTAAACGATCCAGAACCAATTGGCGCGGTCATTGCGCCCGATCACTTTAACCGCCTGGTTATAGAACAACCCGCCGAGACGTTCACTGCCGCCTTTGCTGGGCCGCGCGCGGATATTGGTATTGTTAATCAAAATACCGGTCACCGGCTGGATGGTTGGCATGATGGTCGGGGTTGGGGTAATGGTCGGTGTTTCGGTTGGCAGCGGGGTTGGGGTTTCGCTGGGAGTTAAAGTCAGGGTTGCAGTGGCTGACGGGCTGGCGGTTTCGGTTGCCGTGGCCGACGTTGCTCCGGGCATGGAGCAACCCGCCAGGAAGAGCGATAGGGCTATAGTAGTTAATAGTATTTTTTTCATGATTTTTTTCTCAGGGAGTGGTGCTGATATAAAGGTAATAGGTCACATAGCGCACATCAGCGGCAGAGCCATCCGCCTTCAGTTGCAACAGGTAAGGCGCTCCGCCCAGGGCTTTGAAAGCGACATCGTATTGTCCACAGATCAGGCCGGGGAACTCACTGACCAACAGCCCGTTCTGGCGCAATTCAGCCGTGATCGAGCCGTTACCGGTACAGTCCAGTTCAAAGTAAATGAATGCTGCCTGGTTGGATTGTGGTGTTGTGACCGTGAATTCGATCCAATCGGCGTTATCGCCGGTTGGGGCAGAAACATCGCTGGCATAGATGATTTTGCGTGTGCCAGATGGGGAAAAACTCAGCCGAACTGCCGGGTTCTCTGCGCTATCCAGGTCTTCAACGGCGGGTTGGTAGCCGCCGGGGGCTGTGGTTGGCAGGACGGTTGCAACCCCGCCGGGCGCAGCTTTTTGAACAGGTTTGCCTTCGTTATCGAATGCCGGCAGACTATCGAGAAAACCTTCGTAGCTCAAGTAGGCGGCGGCCACCCAGGCGCGCTCTTCGGAATCGGCTGGATATTCGATCTGCACCCAGGTATTGATCTCGTTGCGGCCGGTCATCACCACCGTTGTGTTGGCTTCCAAAAGCCCTTTCGACTCAAACGCTGAAGCAGGCCCGCTGCGGGCATTGATCTGGCTGGTAGTTTTTGCCGTCCGTTTTTGCTCCCCTGGGGTTGGGCTGGACTGGGCTTCGGGCTGGTCGGCGGGTTGGACGGGTTGTTCAACCGCAGCCGATTCTATAATGGACAGATCCTCGATCTCAGCGGTTAATTCGACAAATTGGGCCGTGACCCATCCCTGTCCATCAGGCGATTGCGGAAAAGAGATTACCAGCCAACTGCCGCTTGCATCCTTGCCGAGCACGGTGATCTGGCTGCCCGCGGGCAGCAGGCCGAGTGAATCGCGGCTGGCATCCGGCCCTGAACGTACGTTGACCTGGGTGCTGGTCAACCCATCAACGGGCGCGGAGGTTGGCGCGACAGTGGGCGGCGCGGGCGTAAATGTCACCTGCGGGGTAAGGGTAGCCGGCAGGGTGGCCGTGGAAAATGCCAGCGCTAGCAGGGTGGGCGTTGTTTCGGGTTGCTCGATGCTGGCCGAACAGGCACTTAAAAACAAAAGTACAACCAGGGACAAGGTAAGGAATGTACGCATGTGCCCGATTGTACCAAAGTCACGGAGGGTAGAGCGAGATAAACTCTCGCTTTACGCAAAAACCAGCTTTGTGCGTTCTATGCGGGTTGCTTCCATGGGGATTCCCAGCGCAGCCAGCACTTCTTCGGGGCGGCCGGTGGCGCCTTCGCGGGCGGTCAGGCGCATGCGCAGGGATGGGGCCGGAGTGGCCGAAAAAGCCAGGTTTTCGATCAGTGGCTTGAGATCGTAGGTTTTGCCGCGCCGTTCCCGGGAGATGGAATCGGCCTCGATAAGGGCAGACAGGCTGCGGGTGAGCGCATCCACATCCACATCATCGAGCAGGGTAACTTCAAATTCCGAGGCGATCACCTGGGTTTGCAGGGGCGGGACGCGTTCATCCACCTGTGTTACCTGGCTGACAATAATTCCGGAGGGCAGGCAGGTTTGCAAGCGGGATTGAAAATCGCCATCCCTGAGCGCAGCCGCAGTCGAAGGGTCGTCTTCGATCCACATATCGGCTACTTCGCAGCGCGAGGAAAAGCCAAGCGGCAGGGCCGAGGCCAGTTGGATTTTGGGCTGGGGGTGAAAACCCTGGCTGTAGGCGAGCGCGATTCCGGCGCGGCGCGTGGCGCTTTCCCATAGTTTGTGCAGGTCGAGGTGGCCGATATAGCGCAGCGCGCCCTGTTTTGCGAAGGTGATACGGATGCGGGTCGTCATGCGGGCACCTGCCCGGCGGCTTTTCGGGCCGGAGATTTGACTTCGGGGCACTTCCAGTGGTCGCCGGGGTTTTCGCGTCGCACCGAAGTAAACGTGGGCAAGATACCGCAGGCGAAGCACTGCTCGCGGCAATCGACGCGGATCTGGCCTTCGAGGCTTTGGCGAAAATCCTGGAACAGGTATTCCTTGCGGACTGCCGAGGAGATATGATCCCAGGGGAAGATTTCGTCTGTCCGGCGCTGGCGATAGGTGTAGAACTCCGGGTCGATGCCGTGTTCTTCGAAAGCCGCAAACCAGGCGTCGAAGTGGTGCTGGTCGTTCCAGGCATCGAATTTTGCGCCGCTCTTCCAGGCGCTGTAGATGACCTCGCTCGTGCGTCGGTCGCCGCGTGTCAGCCAGCCTTCGAGCAGGCTGTCTTCGATGTTGCTCAGGGTCAGTTTGATGTTTTTATCGCGCATTTCGTGCCGCAGTAAAACCTGTTTCTTGCGGATCTGGTCGGGGGTATCGCAGGCCACCCACTGAAAGGGGGTGTGCGGTTTGGGAATGAAGGTGCTGATGCCCACGTTGAGCTTGATTTTGTAGCCGGCCACTTTGCGCCCTTCCTGCAGAACGCGCTTGCACAGGTCGGCAATCGCCTGCACATCTTCGAGCGTTTCGCTGGGGTGGCCGATCATGAAATACAGTTTGAGCGTCAGCCAGCCGCGCGCGTAAACTTCGCGGGTGGTGTTGATGATGTCATCGTCGCTAATAAATTTATTGATAATGCGCCGCATGCGCTCACTGGCGGCTTCCGGGGCCAGCGTAAAACCGCCGGTGCGGCGGCCTTTCAATTTTTCCATCAGGTCGATCGAAACCGATTCGATGCGCAGGGAAGGCAGCGAAACACTCAGATGCCTGCCCTCGAATTTTTCGCCGATCGCTGTTACCAGGTCAAGAATTTCGCTGTAATCGGACGATGAAAGCGAGAGCAGCGCCAGTTCTTCAGCGCCGGTTGCCTGAATGGCCGCTTCGGCCGCCGCGACAACTTCTTTGATCGAACGCTCGCGCACGGGGCGCACGATCATGCCAGCCTGGCAAAAACGGCAGCCGCGCGTGCAGCCGCGCATGATTTCGACCGAAACACGGTTGTGTACCGCTTCGATATTGGGGACGATGAACCTCGTCGGCGGGGGAGGCAGTTTGGCGACCATCCGTTTAATGACTTTTTTCGGCGCTTCAGGCAGGAGCGGACTCACCTCGGCCACCGTTCCGTCATCGAAATATTCAACCTGGTATAAGCTTGGGACATATACGCCGGGGATTTTTGCCAGTTCCAGGAGAAGCTCTTCACGTTCGGCTTTCGGCGTTTGAGCTTTGACTCTTTTTACCGTGTCGACAATGTCATGAATGACTTCCTCGCCCTCGCCGATTGCAAAAGCATCGATGAAGGCATGCATCGGTTCGGGGTTCATCGTGCTGTGCCCGCCAGCGATGACCAATGGGTGCGCCATGCTCCGCTCTGTGGCGCGGAGGGGGATCCCAGACAGGTTAAGCATGTTCAAGGTGTTGGTGTAGAGCGTTTCGTAAGGCAGGGTGAAGCCCAGAATATCGAAATCAAGGATCGGGTGGAAGGTTTCGAGCGAATAGAGCGGAATCTCCTCGGCGCGCATGACCGCTTCCATATCATGCCAGGGCGCATAGACGCGTTCGGCCAGGGCATCTGCGCGGCCATTGATCTGGTCGTACAGGATTTGCAGCCCGACATTGGAAACGCCAATGTCGTAAATATCGGGGAAGGCCAATGCCACGCGCAGCGGCGTAGCCTGCCAGTCTTTAACGCTGATGTTGACCTCGCCGCCGACATAGCGGCCGGGTTTGGCTACCTTTAAAAGAATCCGGTCAAGTTTTTGTTCGATTTGGCTGGGAGTTAACATGCGGCCATTATAACGGCATAAAAAATCCCTGTGAGCGGATAATTGTCACGAATTTGGAGTGAATTTGTCAATATTTTTGAGAATTAACCATTTTTATTTCGCTCTGTTGTGATACTTTTACCCGTTTTTGACGTATGATTAAGGTAGACTTTTTTGGACCTTGTTGATTGCTCGTTTTTCGCCTGTAATAAAATTTATAAAATAATTGACAATATCAAAATTAAAGTTATAATATTTCATAATAATTTTGTTTTACTTGAAAATATACAAAAGGAGAATTCTATGAGACGTGATCGTGGTCAACTTGCAGTGGGCCTGATTCTGATTTTGGTCGGGGCCTGGTTTGTGGCGGTTAATCAGGTTCCGAATTTGCAGGAATGGGCCAGTCAGTATATGGAATGGCCGCTCAATATTGTTGTCATTGGCGCAGCCTTGCTGGTGGTCGGCCTTTTGGTTGGCGCACCGGGCATGGCCGTACCCGCGGCAATTGTGGCAGGGGTCGGCGGTATTTTGTACTACCAGAATGCCACCGGTGACTGGAGCTCCTGGTCTTATATGTGGACGCTCATTTTCGGTTTCATCGGTGTCGGTACGCTACTGCACGCCTTGTTCTCCTGGAACGGCCGGCGCGCACGTGAGGGCATGAATGCCATTGCGGTTAGCGCCATCCTGTTTCTGATTTTTGCCACCATGCTTGGCGGTCTCGAAATTCTGGGCGGTTCGTATGGTGTCGCGATCCTGCTGGTGATCATTGGCTTGTGGCTGGTTGCCAACGGATTATTCCGCGGGCGACGAAAGGAAGAATAAAATGAGAAAAGGCAGTCTTTTTTGGGGATTCCTGCTGATTGCAGTGGGCGGCTTGTTCGTTTTGCAGGCGATGGGTCTGATCAACAATGTAGCCAACTTCCTTTGGCCGCTTTTCCTGATCGCGCTGGGCGGGTGGATTTTGTTGGGAGCATTGACGCACTCGAAAACCGATTTCAAGGAAAGCGAATCATTCAGCATTGATTTGCAGGGCGCCAGCCGGGTCGAATTCGACCTGGACCACGGCGCGGGCCAGGTGCTGGTCTCGGGCGGCGCGCCAATGGGTGTTGCCGTCGCTGGCGCTGAGGGCACTGGCATGGAATATAAGTCCAATCTGGTCGATGGTGTCTTGTCAGTGGAAGTGGATGCTGGCCCGAGCTTCCTACCCTTTATTGGGCCAGAAGGCGGCGTCTGGCAATTTAAACTGACCAACGAAGTGCCGGTCAGCCTGGATATTGATGCCGGAGCGGCCAGCATGAGCTTCGATTTCAGCCAAGTCAAACTAAGCCGTTTCAAAATGGATACCGGCGCAAGCAGCACGAACATAGTTCTTCCCACTGAGGGGCAACCTTACGTGGAATTCGAATCTGGCGCCGCTTCGCTGGATATTACTGTTCCTTCTGCGATGGCCGCCCGAATTCGGATCGAAGGCGGGGCTTCGTCGGTGTCGATTGATCCGCGCTTCCCGCAATTGGCGAACGGCTTGTATCAGTCTTCCGATTTCGAGAGCGCCATGAACCGGGCTGAGATCCGCCTCGAGGGCGGTGCAAGCTCGGTCAGTATTCACTCGTAAGCCGGAGAATTGCCTCTTTAGGAATTCCAGTGATTGGCCCCCGCATTTTGGGTGTGAGCGCGTATGCGCTCACACCCAAAATGCGGCCTTCTTTACGGCAAATATCAGAGAACCGGAGAATTTATCATGAAACGATTAGACTTTCGTGTTTTATTGGGCGGCGGCCTGATGCTTTTGGGCGGCCTGCTCTTCCTGGAGCAGTTTGGCTTGCTCCAGGGCGCGGCCGGCTGGTTTTGGGCGGCTGTGCTAACCCTGATCGGCGCAGCTTTTGTGCGCCTATTTTTTCAGAATATGCGTTCGAACTGGTGGGCGGTTATCCCGGCTTTTGCCTTGTTTGGCATGGCTGCCGATACGATCTTGCCCAAAAGTTTTTCCGGTTTTGGCGGGATGTTCTTTCTGGGAGCGATTGGCCTGGCCTTCTGGACAATTTACGCTACTGACTGCTCGCGTTGGTGGGCAATCATCCCCGGCGGCGTATTGGTGACCCTGGCCGGAGTCAGTGTTCTGGACAATTTTTTGCCGGGCGATAGCAATGGCGGCGGCAGCGTCTTTTTCATCGGATTGGGTCTGACCTACCTGCTGGTGGCCCTGCTGCCCAACCCGACCGCGGATACGCGCTGGGCTTATATCCCGGCAGCGGTACTGGTCTTGATGGGTGCTTTCGTCGGTTCGACAGCGACTGCCGGACTGGCTAATTATGTCTGGCCGGTGGCCCTGATCGCTGTTGGTCTGGGCCTGATCGGCGGATTCTTCCTGAAGAAATAAACCGGGTACTCGTGCAGCACTATCGGGGTAAATAAAGACTTCCGGTCAGAAATCACCGGAAGTCTTTATTTACCCCACCCTTTTGATGCTAAATCTCTGTGCCTCAATTCACAGATCAGGGAGTTTGTTTAATCAGTTTCGATGGCTTCAACGACACGCACTTCAGGGAAGAATTGGCGCACCGTTCCCTCGACCCAGCCGTGCAGGGTGGAAGGCGAAAGCGGGCAGCCCAGGCAGGCTCCGCCCAGGCGCACGGTGAGTGTTTCACCGTCAAAAGCGACCAGTTCAACAGAGCCGCCATGATATTGTTCGATATAGGCGCTCAGTTGGTCTAGCAGGGCGCGGATTTGGGCTTCTTTTGCGCTTGGTACAGGTTCGGTTGGCATAACTACCTCCTCAGGAGCGAGCGGAAAATCATATTTGGCGATGCCATTGTTGAGCATTGTCTTGATTTGGGCGTGTGCATTGACCCAGCGCGAGGATACAGCGCGCGCCAGCCGGTCGAGCACAATGCGCCCGGTTTGGGGATGTTCGAAGAGCAATTGGCGCAGATCTGGGCCGCAGACGAACAAGACTTCACAGGCTTCACTGCAAATAATGGATGAACTGTAAACGGCGTTTCCGAGCACTGCTGACCAGCCAAAGACCCCGCCAGCTTTGATGCGGTTCAAGGTGATTGGCTCGCCGTCATAGGGCTTGTAGCGAATCACAACTTCGCCTTTTGCAAGCAAATACAGACAGGTGGCGCGCTCACCCTGCTCAAAGATAACCGCATCTGTCGGGTAGGTGCGCACTGAAAAGAGCGGGGCAATGATTTTTAAGTCTGCCGCGCTCAAATCTCGGAAAAGGGGAAATCGAATTACACCGCTTATCATTTGTATAGATGATAATTCTCCCGACCCTTGCTTACATAGTGGCAAATATTCTAAAAACGATTGACATTTGTCCCTATTCTTATGACAGCGCGGGTGATGGACAAGAGTATTTCAGGTATACTCGGGTGACATTTGTAACCTTTTGACCCAGGATGCATCTAATGATTGAGACTGATAAGCCAGCGTTTTCTGTCGAACTGCTCAGGGCAGGCGACCGCACCGAATTTGCCCGCCTGGTGGATGTTTATTACACACCCATTTACCGCCTGGCGCTCAAGATGCTTGGCGATAGCGCCAACGCTGAGGATGTGTTGCAGAACACCTTCCTGAAGGCCCTGCAACACCTGCCTGATTTTGAAGGACGCTCCAGCCTTTCGACCTGGCTTTACCGGATTGCTGCCAACGAAGCCCTGATGATGATGCGCAAGCGCCGTCCAACCGTGCCTGTGGATGAAAATCCTGATGACGATGATGACGGTTTTACGCCAACCCAGTTTACAGACTGGTGTTGCCTGCCGGAGCAGGAGTTCCTGACAGACGAGTCGAAAAGCCAGTTGGACCTCGCCATTCAACGCCTTCCAGAAACGCTCAAAGTGGTCTTCCTGCTCAGGGATATTGAAGGCCTTTCGATACGGGAGACCAGCGAGGCGTTAGGGTTGAGCGAAACGGCGGTCAAAACCCGTTTGTTGCGCGCCCGGCTTCATCTGCGTGAGTCACTGTCCACCTATTACAGTGAACGTCTTGATGCGGAGAGTACAAAATGAATCAAAAAGAGCATAATTGTCACGATATCCTGGCTTCCCTGACCGATTACCTGGACGGGAATTTGCCTGAAAATTTGTGCGCCGAACTGGAAAACCACATGCGCAGCTGCGAAAATTGTCGGATCGTGGTGGATACAACCAGCAAAACCATTTACCTGTATCACAATGCCGGGCGCGAAGTGGCCGTGCCCGATGGCGCGCGCGCGCGCCTGTTCCAGACCTTGAAGCTGGATGATTTCATCCTGCCCAAAAAATGATCTTGCCTTGCCACTTTTAAGCGCTTTTCGCATCCAATGGATGTGAACCGAAACCCCACCCCGCACCCGGAAACTGTTGAGCCTGCCGCGCCTACCAAGCGCGGCGCTATTTGTCCGCTGTGTGCTGCTGGCTGCCTCGATTACAATGGCCTACTTGATCTGGAGTGCCCGAAATACGCATTTGTGCCCACGGGCATTATATAAGGAGAGATAATGGATAAATTGTTGAACGATGACATCCTCGGACAAATCCGCGATGTTTTCCAGAAAATGCAACACCCGGTTGAATTAATCCTGTTTGTTACACAGGAAAATTGCGATTATTGTGCTGAAACGCGCCAACTGCTTGAAGAGTTGACCCCGCTTTCAGACCTTTTGCGCCTGAAAGTGTACGACCTGCAAACCGATGCCGATGTTGCCGTCAAATTTGGCGTCAGCGACGCTCCGGCGATTTTGATCATGGGCCGCGAAGGTGAGCAGGTGACCGACCTGGGTGTGCGCTACCTGGGGATTCCTTCCGGCCACGAATTCAGTACCCTGATCCAGGATATTTTGCTGGTTTCCGGGCGCGATTCCGGGCTTGCGCCTGAGACTCGCGCTTACCTGAAAGGCCTGACCAGCCCACTTTTGTTGCAGGTGTTTGTCACCCCTACCTGACCGTACTGCCCGCGAGCCGTGCTGCTCGCTCACCAGTTTGCGATCGAAAACCCGGCCATGATTCGCGCCGAGGGTATCGAAGCGATGGAATTCTCGGAACTTTCGGAGCATTACCAGATTAGCGGTGTGCCCGATACCATTATCAACGATGGCGCAGCGCGTGTTGTTGGGGCTGTGCCTGAAGCGCAACTGCTCGGCGAAATTCGGCGCCTGGCAGACGAGATCAAATAATATGGCATCCAATCGTCGTTTAGCCAGTCAGAAGGCCAAATCCATTGGCAGCCAGGGCATCCTGATGCTGCTGGTCGGGCTGGGGCTGATCCTGGTGGCCTTTGCCGGTTTTTTAGCCATCCCAAAAGCGGCAGCGGATGTACGCGCATCGGAGGGGTTGGTGGTGCCGGTTCCGGTCAATTACCCCGCGCCGGAGGTTGCCCTGAATGATTTGGACGGCAACCCGGTGGCTTTGTCTGATTACGATGGGCAGGTCATTCTGTACAACGCTTGGGCCACCTGGTGCCCGCCCTGCAAGGCAGAGATGCCAACCCTGCAAGCTTATTATGAAAAGCGCAAAGACCAGGGTTTTGTTATCATTGCCATTGAGGACGGCCTGCAAGGCAATGTGGATGTGGCAAGCTTTGTGGCTGAGTATGGGCTAACCTTCCCGGTCTGGCCGGACCCGGCCTACGTAGCATCCAAGGCCTTTGGCGTGACCGGCCTGCCGACCTCGTTTGTGATCGACCGCGAAGGCATGGTACGCCTGACCTGGAGCGGTGAAATCAGTATGACTGCGCTTGAGAAATATGTAACCCCGTTGTTAACAGAGTAGCGCGAGATATTATCTCGCGCTACAAATCAGGAGAAAAATTTATGGACGCAAAAGTTATCTGGAAAGATGGGATGAGCTTTACCGGTACGGCTGATACCGGCTTTGAAGTGCCGCTCGGCGCGCACCCGGATGTGGGCGGCACCAACGATGGATTCCGCCCGCTGGAACTGATGGCCGTTTCATTGGCAGGCTGCACCGCCATGGATGTGATTTCCATCCTCCGCAAGAAGAAACAGGATGTGGCGGCCTTCGAGGTCAAAGTCCATGCCGACCAGCAGGGCGAACACCCGCATATCTTCACCCAAATCATAATCGAATATCACTTTAGCGGCACGAACATCGACGAAGCCGCTGTTTTGCGCGCGATCGAGCTTTCCTCCACCAAATATTGCCCGGCCCAGTCGATGCTTGGCAAGGTTGTGCCGATGGAAATGAAGTATTTCATCCGCGATGCGGGCAAAGGGGAGTTGGTCAAAGAAGGAACCTGGAAAGAGGGGTAGGTTCAGTATTCAGTGAGCAGAAATCAGTGTCCGGCATTTGTCCGGGCACTGATTTTTTTGTTCTTCGTTGCAATGGGAATTTTTGTCGCGGAAACTACCCTAACTGAGAACTGCACACTGACCACTGCCATTATTCCCCGGCTTTGATCAAACTCTTGCCTTCTGCGCTGGTCGAGGCGGTCACCGTGCGCGAGTAGCGGGTCAGTGTGCCTCGATAAGCCTGCGTGCCCCTGGCGGCCACCCAGCCTTCCAGGTTGAAGGCCAGCGGGCCGTCTGCCAAAACCCACTCGCCGTTGTATTTGCGCGCAACATGGATGTGTGTACCGGTTGACGAGCCGCCTTCGCAGGATGGGTGTCCGATGCGTTCGCCAGCCTGGATAACTTGCCCGGCCCTGGCGCGCTCCTCTGTGGCGATGTGCAGGTAGAAAATCACCCAGCCGGTGCCTTCCTGTCCGTCGCTGTCCAGATCCAGGACAACGATGCCCGGCTCGGAGCGGATGACCAGTCCGTCAGCCATGGCCACGGCCCACTCGCTGGTCAATTCGCAGCCGGAGACTCCAGCAGGGGCAAAATCAATCGCTGCGAAAGGCTCGCCTAATCCCCAGCCGGTGTGCGGGCCGCCGGTATAGTTCCAGGCTTTGCCGTTTTCGAAGGGCAGGACTAATTCAGGCTGGCGTAAACTGCCGGGAATATGGGCCTCGACATTTTGCCATGGGTCGCCGTACAGGCTGGCATAGGTTTGGGCCAGGCCGCCCGCGCCGATGATTTGGTCGTAGAGTGGACTGTTATACAGGCGGGAATAGAAATATTGCAGTGCCACGCTGGCCGCATTTTGCCAGGGATCAGGACGTTGGATGCGTCCGTCGGATGTTTCGAATTCGCGCAGCCTGCCGTCACGCCAGCCATAATAACCGTTATTGAGCGTGTTGGCAGCCCAGACCAGTTGCAAATAAAGACCTTTGTAATTGGTGTTCTGGTATCCCAGAAAGTAAATTGTGTCGGGCATGGCCGGGTTGGAAAGCCCCTGTGACTGGTATTCGAGCATCGCCAGGAACAAGCGCGGACTGATGCTGAAATTGCGCGCGACCAGGTCTATGGTTGCGCCGGCGTTGCGCGTGCCTTCAAAACCCGGCTCCAGGTAGGTTTTCAGCCAGCCTTCGTGCTGATTGATAAATTCGGTCGTGTTGAATCCGACCTGGGCTGGGCCGTTGATGTAGAGCGGGTCGGGGATGCTCTGGTAGGGCGTGCCCCACAAGGGCTGATAGTAAATTGGGATTTGCATTGGAAATCCCGGCGGCATACTGGTGGCGTCTTGCGGGATGATCGGGTTGGCGGCGCGGATTTCGGCTTCGGTGGTATTGAAACGGGATTCCAGAGCGGGCAGGGTGTCGCCGGTTTGGGCAATGTAATCGACCAGTTCGCCCGGCTGAAAGGGGGCGCGGGTAGGGATCGGGGTAAAATCCGCTGCCGGGGTAGGAAAAGCCTCCGCTAACGGCGAATCAGGCAGCGGCTCGCCTGGATCGGGCGCGGGAATACATCCGCTGAGCAAAAAGCCGATGATGAGTATCAGGTTCAAGCTGTGGATTGGTTTCCATCCCCCAAAAATCAATAATTTATTCGTTTCTCTCACGGATAATCCTTGTTTCAAATGAGCCGCTGGTATTGGCGTTGATGAAGATGCCGCTGCGGGACAGGGTGCCTTTGTAAGGCGCCGGGCCTTGTCCGACCACCCAACCATTCAGGGTGAAGGGCAATGCGCCGCCTGCCAATATCCATTCGCCGTTGTATTTGCGCGCAATGTGAACGTGGGTGCCGGTGGAGACGCCGCCCGTGCAGGACGGGTGGCCGATTTTTTCGTCTTTTTGCAGGGTTGTTCCGACCTTGACTTTACTTTCGTCGCTGATGTGCATGAAGAGTAAGACCCAACCGGTTTGCTCGTAGCCGTCACCGTCCAGATCAAGGATGACAACGCCAGTATCGGTGCGCACTACCAGACCGGAAGCCGGCGCGACAACCCATTTGTCTGATCTGACACAGCCTTTTTCGGTCGATCCGGGGGCAAAATCGATTGCAGCCAGCGCGCCTCTACGTTCCCAGGCCGAGTGCGGGCCGCCGGTATAAGCCCAGACCTGGTCGGGCTGGAAAGGCAGGCTGAGTTCGGGTTGGGTCAGGCCGGGCGGGAAGAGCGGTTCGACTTGTTCAGCTTGCGGCCAGGGGTCGCCAAACATTTCGATGTAAAGGCCTGGGAAGGCGGCCACAGCTTGCGACCAGGCTTCGCGGTTGCGGGTCTTGGAGAAGAAGTACATCAGCCCGACGGTGGCGGCATTGAGCGAGGGGGACAGGCTGATGCTGGAGCCGTCGCTGAAGTTGATTTCGGTTATTTCGCCTGAGCGCCAGCCATAATAACCCACGGAGAGCTCGCCAATGGCCCACATTAGCTGATGGTAGAGGCCTTTATAGTTGTTATCGACGTAACCGAGAGGGTATTCATCCTGGGCAAAGTTGGTCGGTGTGCCGCGCACCCAGCGACTTTCGAGTTCGATGATGGCCAGCAACATGCGCGGGTTGATGGAATTGTCGTAAGCGATGCGCTCGACAGCGCGTCCGCCGCTGGTTTGTCCGTTACTCATCAGGTATTCGTTATAACGCGAAAGATAGCCGTTTGCATTGCTGACGAACAGGGCCGTATCAAAGCCGATGGCGGCAGGCGACAGCACAAATTCGCTATCGGGCAACATCAGGCCGTTGCTGGTGCGTTCGGTGGGCAATTGATCGGGAACGAGCAGTTGTATGCCGGGGTCAAGCAGGGCATTGGGAGGAGGCAGGATGACATCCGAAATGATCTGATCGATACGCACATTGGCGCGTTTGGCGATGATTTCGAGGGTGTCGCCGCTGCGGGCGCGCAGCAGCAGCATTGGCCCGGCAGAGTTGACCGGCGGCAGGGTGGGCATGGTTGGCGCGCCAACCGTGGGTGTGTCGGAAAGCGGCAGCACCATTTGTGGGGTGACTGTGGGGGAGGGCGTGACGGTCGCGACAAGCGCATAGGTGATACGCGTTGGTGTCGCGGAGCCGACCGGAGTGGGTGTGGCAAGATCGCCCCACAGCCCGCCGCCGGGGGCAGCGCAAGAAGCCGTGAAAACCACCAGTAAAAGAAGTTGCGCCAGTTTTTTCATGGACGTTGGATTTGATTGATTGGCCCTACGGTTTCCCATGCTTCCAGGGTGATTCCGCCCCGGCTGATCATACCGTCATATTCGATACCACCACCACTGACAGTCCAGCCATCCATGACGAAACTCAGGCCGGGGGCGTCGGCTGCGATCCACATTCCGTTGTAGCGGCGGGCGATGTGCAGGTGATTGGCGTTGGAGAATCCGCCTTCGCAGGAGGAATGCCCGATACGCTCCCCAGCGCGGACGAATTGCCCGACCTGTACCCGTGCGCGGCTTTCGATGTGCATGTACAGGATTGTCCAGCCGGTTTGCTCTAGCCCGTCGCCGTCCAGGTCCTGAACGACAGCCCCGTTTTCAGAGCGGACGATTTTGCCATCCGCGACGGCGGTTACCCAGGATTCGCTCTGGGCGCAGCCCATCGGTTCGCCCGGCGGGGCAAAGTCGATTGCAGCCCAGGCCGAGCCGCTGTCCCAGCCGCCGTGCGGGCCGCCGGTATAAGACCAGATATCCCCCGCTTCAAAAGGTAGCACGAAGTTGGGTTGACTCAAATTCTCCGGGATGAGCGGCTCGATGGCCCAATCGAAGGGATAGCCGAACATTTTGCTGTAGGTGGCATACAGACCGTTGGGGCCGCTGTCAATTTGCCAGCCAGACTGGTCGTCCAGTTTTGCGAACAGGTTTTGCACGCCAGCCGTTCCGGCATTGACGCCCGGTTGGGGCACAACCAATGTTCCGTCGGTCAACTGCCAGACGTTGATTTTGCCCTCGTTCCACCCGTAGAAGCCTTCGTTGAGCTTGTCAGCGGTCCAGGCCAATTGGCGGTACAGGCCGACGCGGGTATTGTCGATGTAGCCGATCGGAGATTCAAGCGTGGACGGGGCCGGGTTGGGATTGGTGACCCACTGGCTGCGATATTCGAGCACGGCCAGCAGCAGGCGCGGATTGACCGAGTAATTTTGGGCGATGCGCCGCACGATTTGCGCCCCGCTCAAAATTTCGCCGTCCACATCCAGGCTGTAATAGGCCAGGTAGCCGCCCTGCTGGCGCACAAAGGCCTCGATGTTGAGCAAGGTTCCTAGCGGGGAATAAACCAGCTCAGAATCGGGAATGATCTTGAAATAATCGGAAGAGTTTGTCTGGGCGTTCAGGATGTTTGGCGTGCCCTGGGCCGCAGCTTGTTCCGGGCTGATGGGAATGATCAATACATCCCCCGGATAGATGATTGCGTAGACCGGGTCGAGGTTGTTCGCAGCAGTTAATTCTTCGACGCTGATGCCGTAACTTTCGGCAATTTTCCCCGGAAAATCGCCGCTCTGGACCGTGTAAGTGACCGGGCCGGGGGTGGGCGTATCCAGATTTGCCAGGCCGGGAGAGAGCGGCGTAAAGGTCGGCAGGATGATTTGCACATTGGGCGTTGGGCTGGCGATTGGCGTACCCGCCGCGCGGGTTGGCGGCAGATAGGTCTGCACCGGGGCCAGGGTCGGCAGGGCCACGTTGGCCGGAGCCAGCGGGGTTAGTGCCGTATCGACCGGCGCAGCTCGGGTGCAGCCAGAAAACAACAGGCTGAGAAAAAGGGTTAAGGTCAGGATGCGAGCAATCATAAGATGATTTTACCAAAGGACTACGTTTTGATTCATCTCAACATCCTTGTTTTTACAATTTTCATCCCATGCCTGTATTAAAAAGGCCATTTGGAAATCTCTGTGGTAAAACCCCGCATTTTGGGGTGTGAGCGTGCATATGCACGCTCACACCCCAAAATGCGGCACCCTTTACGGGAAAATCCCGGAGACCCATTAAAAATGCATCTTGTATATTAAGCAACATTCGCTAGAATTACTTTATAACTTTTAGTGTTACCTGTCTGGGAGACAAGATGAAAAAACGAACCTGGGTTTTGTTATTGTTGATATTTCTGGCTCTTGGCTTGCCTTTTCCTGCCTACGGCCAGGCTGGAAGCACCCAAATCAGCCTGTTGGGCCGTGAAGGCCAGCCGCTTTCGGGGTTAGTGGATGGAAATACCGTCCGGTTGCGGATCGAATTGCCCTCGCCGGTGAATGCCGAAACTCAGGCGGATTTTCTTGTTTCAGGAATCGCGCTTCCCGTTGCCGGTTGCGCCATCAAATCGGGCCAATCCACCTGTGAATCTGAACCGTTTGCCAGCCTGGGCTGGTACTGGGGCGCGGATGGCGGCGCGCAGCCGCAGCGTTTAATCTCCGCCCTCGTGAACGGGACCCAGGCTGAGGGCAGTCTGACCGTAAACGTCATCCCGCGCCCGGTGGTCATGGTACACGGTTTCAACGCTGACTTCCACACCTGGGATTCTTATCTTGGCCCGCAGGGTTACCTGGCCGAGCTGGGCTTGCGCGGCTTTGCCGTGGGCGATGGGCAGGTGGGCGGGGTTATGAAAACGGGCAGTTTGAGCGACCCTTTTACCCGAACCAACAGCATTGCCCAAAATTCGGGTATTTTGTCTGAATACATTAACAACGTACAGGAAGCCACCGGGGCAGAACAGGTCGATTTACTGGTGCATAGCATGGGGGGCATGATCTCGCGTTTTTACCTTGACCGGATCATGCGTGAGGATGATGTGGCCCAATTGATCATCCTCGGCACACCGATGGCCGGGTCTTCCTGCGCCGCGCTGCCTGCTGCGCTGGGAATGATGCTGCCTGCCACCCTCGAAATTCAGCCGGGATACATGGTCGGGGTCTTCAACCAGCAAATCGTCCGGCGACAGGGGGTGCCGTTCCATGCCCTGGCTGGGACGAAATTGCTCGACGCGGTCCAATCGCCCTGTACCCCGGTTCCGTCAGATGTTGTCGTTACAGTGGATAGCGTCAAGGCCATCCCCATGCCGGTGGAGGAGATTGCCCTGTTGCACACAGAGTTGAATACTTCAAGAGATGTGTTCGATAAGTTCGTCTTGCCTTTGCTAAAAACGCAGGCCGGGGCATTTGACGCTCCCGCTGACCCGCCGGCCGGCTCGAATGCGCCCGCTTCAACCCAGTTTTCGCGCGTATTTACCGGGCACATTGACCCGGGCCAGACCCGTGATCTGGTCATTCCGATCGATGCCAATGTGACTGTGGCCAACTTTGCCCTGTTCGATAGCTCGCGCTCGATGGAAATCGCTGTCACCGGCGCAAGCGGCAACCAGATTGCGCTGGACCCCGTCGCAAATGGCCTGGTGCGTGTGGACGACCCCTCCACGATGATCTACCTGGGTTATGGTTTCAACCAACCCAACCCCGGCCAATGGATCGTGACCCTGCGAACGACTGCTTCCACTCCGCCCGAGGGGGCAGATTTTGCCCTGGCCGCCCAGTTCAATGGTGGGGCGCAGTTGCAAGCCAGCCAGGATAAAACCATCCCGCGCCTGGGCGAAGTCGTCAACATTCGCGCTGCGCTCTCTGCGGCGGGTGTGTCCGTTCCCTTGGAAACTGCCCGGGCGATTTTACGCCATCCAGATGGGAGCGCCGAAACGTTGGAAATGAAGATCGAGGGCGGCGAAGCGCTGCTGGCGGTCAGGCCATTTTTGAGCGGTATTTATGGCCTTGAAATTGAGGTAACGGCTCAATCTGCCGATGGCTTTGTGATTGACCGCGCTGCTTTCTTGAGCTTTGAAGTTCAGCCTTCTGTCTTGCAAACCCGCCTGGTTCAGCTTTTGGTGATCTGTGGGTTGGCGCTTATCGTTATCTTCTCGATCTTCCTGGTTGTGCTCTTTCGCCGCAGAAAAGCATAAGTTTTCGCGGGTTTGTTTGCCTCTTGAATTAACCTGCGATACCAGATACAATCCGATTAACAATTGAACGGGGAGCCTGCCCGACAGGCTGAGAGGAGCGTTATTCGCTCGACCCGCAGAACCTGATCCGGTTAGTACCGGCGGAGGGATGCTTTTTTTTAGCCTTCAACATCCTCCCTCCACCGGGAGGATGTTTTGTTTCATGTTACGGAGCGCAAAATCTCCTGATTTTGCATCAAGGATTATCATCATGCCTCGTGCCATTCTTTTCGCCAACGGCGACTTGCCTGACCCCGACCAAATCCGCCCACTCATTCAAACATCTGACGTGCTCATTGCCGCGGACGGCGGCGCGCGCCATGCAGCGGCCCTGGGTTTAACTCCATCCGTTATCATCGGTGATTTTGATTCAATTTCTGCCGAAGAACTGGCCCAGTTCGCCAGCGCGGGCGCGCGTCTGGAACGCCACCCGCCGGCCAAAGACGAAACTGATCTCGAGCTGGCGCTTAACCATGCCGTCCGCGCAGGCTATAGCCCAATTCTTATTCTGGGAGCGTATGGCGGGCGCCTTGACCATTCCCTGGGTATCTTTAGCCTGCTTTCTGACCCGGTGTACAGGGCTGCCGGTGTTCGCGCCGAGGATGGCCAGACTGAAGCCTTTTTTATCAGCCAGCAAGCCGAAATCGATGGCGCTGCTGGCGACACCGTTTCCCTGATTGCCTGGGGAGAGCACGCCGAAGGTGTCACCACCGAAAATCTGGAATACCCGCTCAAGGCTGAGACCCTGTTCCCATACCGCACGCGCGGAATCAGCAATGCCATGACCGCAGAAAAAGCCAGCGTTTCATTAACTAGCGGTTTGTTGCTTTGCGTTCACACCCGGAACTAAGTACTGATGTAAGAACAACTTCCGTTTTTTGAGAGTGAAAGCTAAAGAGCGCGTAAAATTGACGAGTCAAAACACTTTTCGTTAAAGGATCTTGGATGCCGATCTTAGAAGTTCATATTTGCCAGTGTGCTGACTGCACTCAAAAGGTAAACCATCCAAATAAGCAATTCCATCAACAGCTGAATTTATTGTTGAGCCGTTTGGATGAGCAACAACGCCGTTGGTATGTGGCTGTAGAAGCAAACTCTAACAAAGACCTGACAGGTTTCATAAGATGCCTTGTTCCTCAGTGTGTCTTGCGTCGACAACTTTTTGACCGCATTGAGCCGCTTGAAAACCTGTCAGGTCTCCTCATAATTACCAAGGAGACCACCCCATGAAAAAACTCTTCCTCACTCTCACCCTTATTCTCTTTACCCTCGCTGCCTGCGCCCCGCAGACCTCCGAACCATCTAACCTTGAACCTTCAACCTTAACCATTATGGCCCACGACTCCTTCTCGGCCAGCGAAGATGTCATCCGCGCCTTTGAAGAAGCTAACAATGTCAAAATCTCTTTCCTGAAGAGCGGCGATACCGGCGCGGCCCTCAACAAGGCCATCTTGAGCAAATCTGCCCCGCTGGCTGATATTTTTTATGGCGTCGATAATACTTTTCTTTCGCGCGCCCTCGATGCGGAGATTTTCGAGCCGTACAACTCACCTGTCTTGAGCCAGATCCCGGCTGAGTTCCAGCTCGACCCCCAGAAGCGCGCCCTGCCGGTCGATTTTGGCGATGTCTGCATCAACTACGACAAAGCCTGGTTTGCCGCCCAAAACCTGCCCGTGCCGCAAAGTCTCGATGACCTGACCAAACCCGAATATAAAAACCTGCTCGTCGTCGAAAACCCAGCCACATCTTCGCCCGGACTGGCCTTCCTGCTTGCCACCATTGAGCGCTATGGCGAAGACGGTTATCTTGATTACTGGCGCGCCCTGCGTGAGAATGGCGTTACGGTCGTCGATGGCTGGGAAACCGCCTATTACACCAACTTCAGCGCTTCCTCCGGCCAGGGGCCGCAGCCGATGGTCGTCTCGTATGCATCCAGCCCTGCCGCCGAGGTGATCTACGCTGCCGAACCGCTGACCGACGCCCCGACCGCCTCCATTCTCGAAGGCTGCTACCGCCAGATCGAATTCGTCGGCATTCTCAAGGGTACAAAAAATCGTGCGATGGCCGAAAAATTCATTGATTTCATGCTCAGACCTACTTTCCAATCCGACATGCCGCTTAACATGTTCGTTTATCCGGTAAACCCTGCCGCGGAACTGCCCGCTGAATTCGTCCAGTATGCCCAGACTGCCACTGATCCTGCCCGCCTCGATCCCGCTGCCAATCGCGAAACCTGGATACAAGCCTGGACGGATGCCGTTTTAAGGTAACTCGTAATTGGTGATTGGTAAATGGTGATTCACACTCAAAATTGCCATTTACCAATTACCATTCCCAAATTGCCAAAACCGTGAAACGTCTGCTGCCCGCCCTCTTCTTTTTAGGAATTTTCTTTTTCCTGCCCCTGGCCCGGATTCTGACCCTGAGCCTGGATTCGGGCTTTATTCTTTCGCCGGGCGGATCGTTCTACCCGCGCCTGGTTTCTGTTTTGGGGTTTACGTTTTATCAGGCCCTGGCCTCGACCCTGCTGACCCTGGCATTTGGCCTGCCCCTGGCCTTTCTCTTCGCCCGTTACGATTTCCCGTTAAAAAACCTGCTGCGGACGCTGACCGCCATCCCTTTCATGCTGCCGACGGTGGTGGTGGCTGCCGGGTTCAACGCCCTGCTCGGCCCACGCGGCTGGCTGAACATCCTGCTCACCGAAAGCGGATTGCCCGCCATCGCCTTTATCGGCACTTTTGGCGCGATCCTGATTGCCCATATTTTCTACAACACCACCATCGTTATCCGGCTTGTGGGCGATGCCTGGTCGAGCCTCGATTCGCGCCTGTCTGATTCGGCCAACGTGCTGGGCGCCAATTCCTGGCAAACTTTGTGGCGAGTCACCCTGCCCTTGCTGCGTCCTTCCATTTTGGCGGCCAGCCTGCTGGTTTTCCTGTTCGATTTCACCAGCTATGGCGTCATCTTGCTGCTCGGCGGGGTCAAGTATGCCACTCTCGAAGTTGAGATTTACATCCAGGCCATCAGTTTCCTTAATTTGCCTGCCGCTGCCCTGCTTTCGGTGATCCAGTTGCTTTGTACACTTGGCCTGTCTGCACTCTACAGCCGCTATGTTACCCGCGTCACCTCCCAGGTCAAGCCCAGCAGCCAGCCTGCCGCCCGCCGCAAACCGAAGACTCTGACACAGCATATCCTTATTGTCTCGCTATCCATTCTCTGCTTCGCTTTCTTTGCCCTGCCCCTGGCCTCCCTGCCTCTTCGTTCGGTCACCCGCCTTGAAGCATCAAGTCCTGAGCGGAACGAAGTGAAGTCGAGGAACCAATCGCCAATGACCAATATCTTCACCCTCGACTACTACGGCGAACTCTTCATCAATCGCCGCGGTTCGCTTTTCTACGTTCCGCCTGTTCAAGCGGCGCTCAATTCGTTGGCCTATGCGGGCCTGACCGTCCTTCTCTCACTGGCATTGGGTTTTCCTGCCGCCTCGGCCCTGCTGCATTCTGGCAGGCTGGCTCGCTGGATCGATCCCTTGATCATGCTGCCTCTCGGCGCTTCGGCAGTCACCCTTGGGCTCGGCTTTATTGTCACTTTCAACCAAAACCTTCCAACCTTTCAATCTTCGACGTTCAACCTGCTAACATCGCCTTTCCTGATCCCCCTCGCTCATACCACCATCGCCCTGCCGTTTGTTATTCGCAATCTGCAGGCGGCCCTGTCCACTATCCCGGAACGCACCCGCGAAGCGGCTCGCGTGCTGGGAGCGACTCCCTGGCAGGTCTGGCAGCGGGTCGATTGGCCGATTATCCGCCGCGCGACCCTTTCTGCCGGGGCGTTGGCTTTCACCGTTTCACTGGGAGAGTTTGGCGCGGCCTCGCTGTTGGCGCGGCCCGAATATCCAACCCTGCCGACCGCCATTTACCGTTTCCTTTCCCAGCCCGGCGCGCTCAACTATGGCCAGGCGATGGCTATGGCAACCTTACTGATGCTCCTGACCGGGGTGGGTATTTTTGCGATTGAGCGATTGCGTCCAAAGGGGAGCGATTTGTAGGACGATATTCGTTATTCGATACTCGAAAGTCGAATAACGAGTATCCAGTATCGTGTATCGAGAATCCTTTTCCAGGTAAAAAAATATGCTAACGCTCACCTCCCTTACTAAATCTTACGAAAACAAACCCTTGCTCAAAGGTGTTTCCTTCTCAGTATCTCCCGGCGAAATTGTTTGCCTGTTGGGCGCTTCGGGGTCGGGAAAATCGACCATCCTGCGCATCATTGCCGGGTTGGAAGAAGCCGAAAGCGGCGATGTCGACTGGGATGGCGAGTCGCTGAAGGGTATGCCAACCCATCGGCGCAGGTTTGGCCTGATGTTCCAGGATTACGCCCTCTTCCCACACCTGAATGTCTTCGAGAATGTCGCTTTTGGCCTGCGCATGCAGAAACCGGACTCCAAAGTCTCCCGACTTTGGAGTAAACAGCGTGTAGCCAGATCGGAGAGTGCTGAGCCTGGCGGCGCGAACGCTCGCGAGGCGCCTGACAATGGACAAACTATCCGTGAGCGCGTCATGGAATGCCTGGAACTGGTCCACCTGACCGGTTTCGAGCATCGCGGTGTGGCTGAGCTTTCGGGCGGCGAACAGCAGCGTGTGGCCCTGGCGCGCGCCCTGGCGCCGCGTCCGCGCCTGCTGATGCTCGATGAGCCTCTGGGTGCGCTTGACCGCGCCTTGAAAGAATCGCTGCTCGATGAACTGCGCCAGATTTTACGCCAGGCGGGTATCCCGGCCATTTACGTCACCCACGACCAGCAGGAGGCCTTTACCCTGGCAGACCGCATCATCCTGCTGCGTGACGGCCAGATCGCCCAGGTGGGGACTCCGCCCGAAGTTTTTGCGAATCCGGCCAATGGCTGGGTCGCGTCGTTTTTGGGGTTGGGGAATGTGGTTAAACCCGGAGAAGGCCGCGAGTTGCTCCACACCCAAGGTCTGGACCTCCACAAGGCGCTTTTACTGCGCCCGCAGGCCGAGCGGGTTGCTACGGGCGGGACGCTGAGCGGGGTGGTGACCGATGTGGTTTTTCGCGGGGATGAGTTTCAGGTGACCTTGCAGAACGGCTGGCATTTTTTACTCAAGGAAGCGCCGCGACTGGGTGAGACTGTCCACTTGCGCGTTTTTCAGGTGGAATATCTGCCATGAGTGAGCCGATCACTGTTCACAAACGTAATCTGCAAGGCGAAATTGTCTGGTCGTATACCGGCAGGTTGCTGGCGCGTGCTGAGAATTTTGTGCGCCTGGAAGCGCTTTTCAACCGGGATGATGTTCTTTTTCAGGGGGTTGTTCTGAAGCGGGACGATTGCTTTGTGGAGACTTTTTTCAGCGACCGCTGGTACAACATCTTCGAGATCCACGACCGCGACGATGGACAGATCAAGGGCTGGTACTGTAACATCGGCCGGCCGCTGGTCTGGGACGCCCCCGATGCGATTTCGTATGTCGACCTGGCCCTCGACCTGTGGGTGGCCGCGGATGGCACGCAGTCGGTTCTGGACGAAGATGAATTCGATGCGCTGGCCTTGGACAAAAAAACGCGCCAGCAGGCGTTGGACGCTTTGCTGGCGCTTCGGGAACTTTTTTCTGGCGGGGGACTAAATGCTGAGGGCTTCGATGAACATTTCACCGAAGGCCAGGGCTGAACCGAGAAAACCAAGACAGCAACAGCACAAGACAACCACGCCGACAACGATGAGCAGGATTTTGTTGTTCGATTTCAGCGGTTCGGCGATCAGGGTCGAGTTCGAAGAAAAGTTATCCATCGATTGTTGAGCTTATAGACCCAGTTCATAAATGATTGTGTCGCCGTACATCCAGCCCAGGCTGGTCATGCAGGCGCAGCAGCAACAGACAAGGACGACAGCAACAATGGCGATGATAAGGGTTGTGTTCGATTTCTTCGGGGCAGCTTCGGCGATTGGGGTTGGTTCAAAGTTCGACATAATTCCTCCGTTGAATATGGGCTGATAGTTTAAGAAATTCTATCATTTTTTGTGGGTTTTCTGGCACTCATTTGTTAAATATTGGTAAATTAGTCCTGTTTTAGCGTGTAGTCTTAAAACTGTATGCCAAAAGCAGTTGATTTTTATCGGTTTTGCTGTAAAATTGAAGAAACTAATTCATGAGGAGAAAAAATATGTCACAATTTAATTCTGAGATCACCAGTGATGATAAGTTGTGGGCTTTGCTTGCCTATGTCTTTTCACCACTCCTTCCGATCATCATCATGCTGATGGAAGATAAGAAAAACCGCCCCTTCCTTAAGGCCCACAACGCGCAGGCCCTGATCTTGGGAATCATCACTGTTGTCACTTCTGGTTTTTGTGTCGGCATTTTAGTTTGGTTCTACCAGCTTTACCTGGGCTACAAGGCTTACCAGGGCGAGTATGTCGAAGTGCCGGTTATCACCAACTTTGTCAAAGGCCAGGGCTGGGCTTAGTTTTTCGCCAAATTAAAACAAAAAAACGGCTCATCTTTGAGCCGTTTTTTTGTTTTAAAAGTCGGTTATACTATTAAAGATTGAGTAATTATTCACAAATCCAGGAGGTTTTATGCAACCCCAACCTTATCCTCAAAGTACACCCAAAGACCCAAACACTGCTTTCCTGATTGAATTTGTCGGCGGCTTTTTCGGCTTGCTTGGGCTGGGCTATCTGTATGATGGCCGTACCAATGATGGTGTGGTCCGCCTGATTGGGTGGATTATCTATAACGTGGTTGCTTATGTGACGATCATGCTTTTGCTGGCTGTCTTTGTGGGTTTGTGCTGCATTCCCTTGCAACTGGCGATCCAGGTGGGGGTTCCGCTTTGGTCGGCAAGTGAACTCAAGAAGCAGATGCTGTCCGGGCAAATACCGCCTCAGTTCTGATGTTTTCTTCTTGTTGGAGCCGCCTTCGGGCGGCTTTTTCTTTTGCAACCCATGTCTGTTTTGTCCGTATATCTCCAAAGATGAAATAAAAAGGAGATTGCTAAAATGACTGTCGAAACTTCAACTACTGTTGTATCTGTACCCCTTTCACCTTCTGAAGAGCGCACCTGGGCCATGCTCGCGCATTTGAGCGTGATTGTCAACCTGTTCACCGGCTTCTTTGGGCCGATCGCTGCCCTGGTGATTTACCTGCTCTTCCGCGACCGCTCGCGCTATGTGGCTTACCACAGCCTGCAATCGTTTATCAACCAGCTCATCTGGTGGATCGGTGGCGGGACGATTATCGGCTTAGCCTGGGCGATTTCAGGCATCCTGTCGATCTTTGTCGTGGGGCTGTTCTTGTTGCCGTTTGCCTGTCTGCTCAGCTTTATGCCAATCGTCTCAGTTATCCAGGGCATGATTGGCGCGGTGCAGACTTCGCAGGGCCAGGATTACAAATACTGGTGGGTCGGCGACTGGGTACGCGGCACGCTTGACGGCATCTAACCCATAAGCTAAGGAACGGCTGAAAAATAACTTACCTCTTTCGGAGCCAAAGTTTTCTGCTACCAGATGGTCTCTATAATTCTCGAAAACACACCCTATTTGGACGCCACAACACGTGTTTTTGAGCTAACAACATGGCTAAAGAGGT
>JAKLPV010000049.1 GCA_022013685.1 Anaerolineae bacterium | reverse complement strand
ACCAGTTCTGCCAGCAGTTCAGGGCTGGTAAACAGGACAATCACACCACTGCGCGCCAGGTCAAGCACTTGACGAGGCGCGCCTTTCCAGAACAAGCCGGAAATTACGGTATTGGTATCGAGAACAACATTCATGCGGCGGTCGGTTTGCGCGCCTGTTTGATTTCGGCTTCAATCTCCGCATCGGTCAGGGGCGGCATGTCCAGGCCGGTCAGCTTGTCGGCAGCTGCAAACAGCCCATCCACGCGGCGGCGGCGAATCTCCTCACGCAACAAGCGTTCCAGCGCCTTCGGTGTCAACAGCCCGGCTTTTTCCGCTTCCTGGCGTAATTTTTCGGGTAACGATAAATTGAAATTGACAGTTGCCATACTTCACCTGCTTTCCATTGGTACAGTGATTATATCATTTTGAGACGAAGGGCAGCGCCGGGCAGTACTTCGCCCCGCGCGCACTGATCAAAGCCATTATGGAGGTCATGCGTCCGCGCCCCGGTGATACGGTTGCAGACCCCGCCGCCGGCACGGGCGGATTTTTGTTGCGCACCTACGATTTCATCGCCGAAACCTACAAACCGCTCGACTACGACTAGTACATCTTGGCAGAAATAACTATACAGAAAGTGCTCTTCCCTTGTAAGTCCATTTGAAAGGCTTTGCCATTGTGCGGTTGTAATACTCGATGAAGGCCAAGACTTTGCCTTTCAGGTCATCTATCGAAGTGAAGTTGCCTCGTTTCAGCACCTTACGAACCAGAATGCTAAAGATGTACCTGCCCTAAAAGCGGTTAGGCAAAATTTGATGCATGCCCATGTGAGCGTTACTGACGGCGTTTATGGAATTCTTTCGGGGATGGATGTCAAATCAGAAATTGCGGAATTGGGCAAGCAAATAGAATCAAACAAGCCTGTTGACATGGGCGAAATTAGCGAAAAATTGGAACGAATTTTATTGATGTTGGGGGATGGCTAAAAGCTGTCAAGTTTGGCTTGTTTGCTGCGTTCTTTTTCGGCTTTGTCTTACTTTTTGTGATTTTAGAATGATCTTGGAAATCGCCCCCGCCACCAACTAACAACCTTAGCCGCAACAACAAATATAGCCCCAATAGAAAGCAGTAAGGCACAAATCAAAGGTTGCTTATAATCACCGAAAAATAACCCGTAAATATAGAATACTGCCACAGCCATTACGAAAATAGAATATGCCCTTCCGAGAAAAACATTAGGTTCTTTTTTCCTTCGGTATTTCATTGGCAAACTCTCTGATTGTTAATTGCGCGCGAAAAAGTGCCAAAAGTGGGCCCGGCTGGATTCGAACCAGCGACCAAGAGATTATGAGTCCCCTGCGCTAACCACTGCGCCACGGGCCCGGTTTTTAAGTGTCAGGTGTCAGGTTTGTCAGTGTCTCGTGACACCGGAACACCTGACACCTGAACACCGAAGCGAGAGCGGGCAACGGGAATCGAACCCGTCTAAGTAGCTTGGAAGGCTACCGCACTACCACTATGCTATGCCCGCAAAAAACGAACGACCTGTATTCTACCGTGAGGCGCGTAGATGGTCAAGCCGCTGACCAGCGCCCAAAAACGGCCTGTGAGACCAGCCGCCCGGCGCTCGCCTCGCGCGTCACCAGCTCTCCGGCTTCGGCGCTTCCTTTATAAGGGCGCATCATCTCGTTCAGGGTCGCATATAAATGGACGCCCGAAGCCTTGACGGCGTACATCGTCAGCGCCACAAAAAGCGGATTTGGGCTGAGTACGGCCCGGCAGGCATCCAGCAGGGCCGGCAGCGATTGGTACACTTCCCAGATCTCGCCTTTGGGGCCCCGCCCAAACTTGGGCGGGTCGAGGTAGATACCATCATATTGCGCCCCGCGCCTCGCCTCGCGCTGGACAAATTTCAGGGCATCGTCCACGATCCAGCGGATGGGTTTGTCTGCCAGCCCGGAAATGTCCTGGTTCTCGCGCGCCCACCCAACCGATTTTTTCGAAGCATCGACATGGGTGACAGTTGCCCCAACAGCCGCCGCCGCCAGCGAAGCCAGCCCGGTGTAACCAAACAGGTTCAGCACCCGCGCCGGGCGATTGGAAACAACAATTTTTTCGGCCATCCAATCCCAATGCGCGGCGCATTCAGGGAAAACGCCCAGGTGCCGCCCCGGCGTGGTCATCGCCCACATCTTGAGCGGCGCAGCGCCAGGCAGGGGATAGCGCATCTCCCAGCGTTCACGCAGCTTTTTGCGCGCGTCCCAATGGCCACCGCTTTCCTCGCTGGTCGGTCTGAAAACGGCATCCGCATCGCGCCAGTCAGCTTCGGGCAGGGCCGGTTGCCAGAGGGCCTGCACCTCAGGGCGCACAAACCGATAAGAGCCGAAACGTTCCAGCTTCAGGCCGTTGCCCGTATCCAGCAATTCATAATCTCGCCAATGGGGTGATTCAAGCAAAATCAGGTTCATAATCGTTTGAAAAGCATAACAAACCACCTAAAAAATAGGATAAAGGTACTACCCACTTGAAATGCGCCCGAAATAGGTGTAGAATATGGGAGTAAGTGGGAGTAAGTGGGACGGAGTGGAGCGCCGGGTGAGAGCCCGGCGTTCCGCGCATTAAAGAAGGATTAGAACGTATGTTCTTAGGACAGTTTCGCCACAACATCGATGACAAAGGACGCCTGACAATTCCGGCGGTCTTTCGCGATTCTGTCGGCCAGGGCGCCTTCATCTCGCAGGGTTTTGACCGCAACCTGATGGTCATGACCGCTGATTACTTCCAGATGGTTTATGAGCGCATCAACGCCATGAGCATCACCGACCCCGCCGCCCGCTTGCTGCGCCGCCTGCTGCTCTCCAACGCGTACCAGGTTGAAGTGGACAAAGCCGGGCGTATCCTCATCCCACAAAACCTGCGCCAGTTCCTTGGCCTGGACGGCGAAGCAACAGTGGTCGGCCAGGGTGAATATTTTGAAATCTGGTCACCTGCCGGATGGGGCGAACAAATGCAGGCCATTGAAGATGCCGAAGCAAATGCCAGACGCTTCGCCGCACTCGACCTTTCGACCGGCCCGGCATGAACGCCCCGCATCTCTCTGTACTTTACAACGATATTATACACGCTCTCAACCCACGCGCAGGCGGCCGTTATATCGACGGGACCCTGGGCGCGGGCGGCCACGCAGCCGGAGTTTTGGAAGCCAGCGCACCCAACGGGGAATTGCTCGGCCTTGACCTTGATCCGCAAGCCCTGGCAATCGCCAGCGAGCGGCTGGCCGGGTTCGGCGGGCGGGCGCACATCGTCCGCGCAAGTTATCTCGAAATGGCCCAAGAAGCCAAAAAGCTGGGCTGGGCGCAGGTTGATGGAATTGTGCTCGATCTGGGCGTCTCGTCGATGCAGTTGGACAACGCCGGACGAGGGTTTTCCTTCCTGCACGACGGACCGCTCGACATGCGCTTCGACCCGTCGATTGGGTCCTCGGCAGCAGACCTGGTCAACACCCTGGGTGAGAGCGAACTGGCCGAGATCATCTTCCGCTATGGCGAGGAGCGCCTCTCTCGCAAGATCGCCAACATCATCGTGCAGCATCGCCCTTTTACAACCACCCGCCAATTGGCTGACCTGCTGCTCAAGACCATCGGAAAACGCGAGCGCATTCACCCGGCCACCCGCACCTTCCAGGCTTTGAGAATCGCGGTCAACGGCGAACTGGATGCAGTCGAGAGCGTTTTGCCGATGGCGGTGGAACTGCTCCGGCCTGGTAGCCGCCTGGCAGTCATCGCCTTCCACTCGCTGGAAGATCGTATCGTCAAGACCTATTTCCGGCGCGAAAGCCGCGATTGTCTGTGTCCACCACGCCAGCCGGTTTGCACTTGCGGACACCGCGCAATCATAAACGATATTACTCGCAAGCCGATCGAGGCGGGCGAAGAAGAAGTACAGGCCAACTCTCGCGCGCGCAGCGCGAAATTGAGAATTGTCGAAAAAATATGACCACGACACCTGCCACCAACCCTGGAAATACCAAGCGCGTTTTCGACGCCTACGCCGAAGCGGTACATACGCTTGATTCGGCGCGCTCCATGCCGCTCAACATCCAGCGCCAGTGGGTCATTTTGTTTGCAGTGGCAATCGCCATTGTGGCAATGGTTTCAGGCCTATACCTGGATGTCACCGCCCGGGCAGCAATCACAGGACGCGAAATTCAGAATCTCGAACTCACCATTGCCGCCAACCGGCGCACCAATGCCGATTACGAAACCGATCTGGCGCGCTTAATGTCAAACCAGGTCATGCAGAATCGCGCCAGCCAGGCCGGTTTTGAAATGCTGGATCGCAGCGAAGCCGATTATATGGTTGTGCCCGGTTACCTGCCTTCTGACGGTGTTCACTTTGTCAACCATGTTATTGAAAAACAGGTCATTTCGGCAGCGCCCGAATTCCACTCATCCCTGTTCGATTGGCTGGCAGAAGCAGCCCGTTCGGCATCAACCCCGTTGGGAGGTCTGCGATGAGACAGCCGTATCAATCACGCGCCCAATTTCTGGCAATTATTTTTGGGTTCATGGGCCTTGTTGCCATCGGGCAAATGCTGCGCATCCAGTACAGCCCGCAGGCCGCAGCCCTGCGCCAGCAAGGCGACCGTTACTCAGGGGAATATCGCACCCTTTACCCCGAGCGTGGTCAGATTTACGATCGGCATGGTTATTTGCTGGCCGGGAACACAACTGTTTATGAAGTTGGCGTCAGCCTGCAAGACATGCGCAACCCGCACAGCATTGCCCTGGCAATGAGTTCCGTGCTAGGCTTGAGCTATGACGAAATTTACGAATACATCACCAACCCGCCGGATGGGTTGGTTTACCTGGTAATGAAAGATCATGTTTCGTCAGAACGCGCCCACGAATTGCAGCGAATGCAGACACAACTGGCCGAACAGTATCAGGCCAAGGGCGATCCAACCCTGGCCGGGCTGGATTTTCGCGCCCACCTCCAGCGCAGCTACCCGGAGCAGGAACTCGGCTCGAATATCATCGGTTTTGTCACCCGCGAGGGGCGCGGCTATTTTGGCGTGGAAGAAAAATATAACGACCTTCTGGCCGGTATGCCGGTCAGGGTCTGGGTACCACAGGATCCCAACCGCGCTTTCGAGCTGCCCAAGGCGCCTAAAGGCACCGACATGGTGCTGACGATTGACCGCGAAATCCAGGCTGCGGTCGAAGAAATTCTAAATGAAGCTGTCGAAGATACCAGATCCGTATCGGGCACGGTCATTGTGATGAACCCCAAAAACGGCGAGATATTGGCGATGGTTTCGACCCCGCAGATGGACTTGAACGAATTCTGGACCTATACCGACACCTACAAGTACGCCAGCGATTTCAATCGCGCTGTTTCAACTCAGTATGAACCCGGTTCCGTTATCAAAGTCTTGACCATGGCAGCAGCCATCGACAGCGGCGCCGTTGCGCCAGGCACGACCTATCTCGACCTGGGCTACTATGAAATCGGCGGCGGCTATGTCTACAACTGGGATAAAGGCGCCTGGGGCGTGCAAGACATGACCGGCTGCCTGCAAAACTCACTCAATGTCTGCATGGCGCGCCTGGCCAGCCAAATGGGAACCGAAACCTACTATACCTACATGCGCCGCTTTGGTATCGGACGCCCAACTGGCATCGACCTGGCCGGTGAAGCTGTCGGACGCCTGAAAACTCCCGGCGACTCTGACTGGTATCTGATCGATCTGGCTACCAATTCTTTCGGACAAGGCGTCGCGGTAACCCCGATCCAGATGTTGACTGCCGCTTCAGCCCTGGCAAATGATGGCAAAATGGTTTACCCGCACGTTTTGTACGGCATGGTCAAAGATGGCGATCAGTACAATACGCCCACACAAGTCTTGGGCACGCCCATTTCGCCACAAACCGCACGCACCGTCAGTGAGATGCTGGCGCTTGGCATGGAGCGCGGAGAATCGTTGGCCCTGGTGGATGGTTATCGCCTGGCTGGCAAGACCGGCACGGCCCAGATCCCGACCGATAGCGGGTTTTATAGCCTCGATGAAATCAATGCCTCGTTTATCGGCTGGGGCCCGCTGGATAATCCGCAATTTATGATCTATGTCTGGCTTGAAAAGCCCGCCACAGACGATTGGGCTTCCTTCCTGGCAGCCCCGGTATTCAAAGACGTTGTCGAAAAACTCGTGGTACTGATGGATATACCGCCCGATCATATACGCCAGCAATTGGCCGGCCCATAATGAGTGAATTACTGACTCTCGCCGATGTTCTCGAAGCCCTGACAGGTCTCCGCCCCGTGATAAACCCGCTCATCATCACGGAGGCGGCGATTGATTCCCGCCTGGTCATCCCCGGCGCGCTGTTTGTGGCAATTCCCGGCGAACGGGTTGACGGGCACGATTACGTCCGGCAGGCTTTTCAGGCCGGGGCAGTTGTGGCTTTTATCGAACACGCGATCAACCCACCCGTCACCCAAGTGGATGTCCGCCCCGGTCACTATCAGGGATTGAAAGGGAGCATCGAAGCCCCGGTCTGCATCCTGGTCGGGAACACGGTAGATGCCCTGCAGCAGGTTGCCGCATTCTGGCGGCGCAAACTGTCGCTGCGGGTGATTGGCGTTACCGGCAGTGTCGGTAAATCGACCACCAAGGAAGCCATCGCCCAGGTCTTGAGTCAGCGCTACAAAACGCTCAAGAGTCTGGCGAACCTTAACAACGAAATTGGCCTGCCGCTCAACATGCTGCGCCTGACCCCCGGGCACCAATACGCAGTGCTGGAAATGGGATTTTACGTGCCCGGCGAGATTACCCAGTTGTGCGAGATTGCCCTGCCACAGGTGGGGGTGCTCAACAATATCGGGACCGTCCACGCAGAGCGGGCCGGTTCACAGGAAATCATCGCCCAGGGCAAAGGCGAACTGGTCGAGGCGCTGCCCCCGGCCCCGGAGGGGATCGCCATCCTGAACTACGATGACCCCCTGGTCCGCCCGATGCAATCCCGCACCCGCGCGCGCGTCTTTTTCTACGGGTTGGATTCCGCCGCTGATTTGTGGGCCGACAATGTCGAAGGCTTGGGGCTGGAGGGCATCCGCCTGCGCCTGCACCATCGCAAAGAAACTCTCTTCGTGCGCGTCCCGATGATCGGGCGTCACTCGGTCCATACGGTTTTACGCGCCACTGCCGTTGGGCTGGTCGAAGGCCTGACCTGGGATGAGATTGTGCGCGGTTTGCAGGAGAGCCAGGCCCAACTGCGGCTGGTGGCTGTCCGCGCTGAAAATGGCGCCCTGATCCTGGATGACACCTACAACGCCTCGCCCGAATCCACCCTGGCGGCGCTCAACCTGCTCGATGAAATCCAGGGGCGGCATATCGCCGTGCTGGGCGACATGCTTGAACTCGGCCAGTATGAGCGCGAAGGGCACGAGCGGGTCGGCGCGCGCGCCGCCGAAGTGGCCGATGTGTTGGTCACGTTTGGGGTGCGCGCCCACCTGATTGCAGAGTCAGCTCGACGGGCCGGTATGGGCAAAGCTGTCGTGCATGAATTCGAAGACATGGATGCAATGATTGCATGGCTCAACAAAAACCTGACAGGTGATGATGCGATGCTGGTCAAAGGCTCGCACAGCTTGCGCCTGGACCAGGTTGTTTCTGCCATGGAGGTAGTCCGATGAAAGACTCGACCCTGGCCATCAGCCTTGCGGGCCTGAGTTTTATGCTGACCGTGATCTGGGGCGGCCCGCTCTTGCGGGTTTTGCGCCACTTTAAAATCGGCAAACTGATTCGCGTCGAGGAACCCGGCAAACACATGGTCAAAATGGGCACACCCACAATGGGCGGGGTGATGGTCGTCCTGCCAGTGCTGCTCCTCACCGGCTTGCTAAACGCTGTAGAGTTGATCGGCTTGAAATTGGCCGGCCAGTCGGTGCTTGTTCCGATGGCAACCCTGGTCGCTTTCGCTCTACTTGGCGCAGTGGACGACTGGGAAGGTCTCCGCGGCAAACGGCGCGGGGATGGTCTTAGCATTCGGGTCAAATTCATCGCCCAGTGGGTGTTGGCTGCCATCATCGCCTGGACTTTGAAATACCTGTTGGGCGTGCCGGATGTGCTTTTCCCCGGCATGAAGCTGGTTATTGACCTGGGCTGGTTCTATGTGCCGGTTGCGGCCTTCATCATTGTCGCCATGTCGAACGCGATCAACTTTACAGATGGATTGGATGGCCTGGCCGGATTAATCTCCGCCACCATCTTTGCAGCCTACGGCGCAATTGCGATCTTGCAAGGGCAAACCTTCCTGGCCCAATTTTCGTTCACTGTGGTCGGCGCGTTGTTTGGCTTCTTGTGGTTCAACGTCCACCCGGCCCAATTATTTATGGGCGATACCGGTTCACTCGCGCTCGGAGCAACGATAGCAGTGGTCGCGCTGATGACCGGTCAATGGGCGCTTTTGCCCCTGGTTGCAATCATCCCCGTCAGCGAAGCACTAAGCGTCACCATCCAAATTTTGTATTTCAAAATGACCAAAGGACGGCGTTTCTTCAAGATGGCGCCGATACATTTGCACTTCGAACTACTCGGTTGGAGCGAAACCCAAATTGTTCAGCGTTTCTGGTTGATTGGTTTGCTGGCCGCCCTGATCGGGGTTGGACTGGCGCTGGCATAAGGATTTGGACATGGCATTGAACTGGCGGAACAAAAAAGTCATCATTATTGGCGCGGCGCGGCAGGGACTGGCGCTGGCGCGCTATCTGGCGCTGCACGATGCGCAGGTAACAATCAACGACCGCCGCCCTGCTGTTGAACTGCGGGATGAGATGGAAGCCCTGGCAAAATTCAGCGTGACCTGGGCTGTTGGTGGGCACGATCCCCAGATTGCCACTGGAGCCCAGGCTGTCTTTGTCTCCGGCGGTGTGCCGCTGGAAAACCCAATCGTCCAGGCAGCCCGCCAACAGGGAATCCTGGTCTCCAACGACACCCAGGTCTTCATGCAGGCAGTGCCGTGCAAAACCATTGGCATTACCGGCTCGGCGGGTAAAACCACCACCACCACCCTGGTTGGGCGAATAGCCCAGGTCGGTTCGAGCGGTCTATATGGCCGAAGCTGGATCGGCGGCAACATCGGCGACCCGCTGATCAATTATGTCGACGAGATGCAGCCTTCAGACCTGGCAATCATGGAAATCTCGTCCTTCCAGTCTGAGCTATTGACGAATGCGCCGGACGTAGCGGCAATCTTGAACATTACGCCCAACCACCTGGACCGCCACGGAACAATGGAAAACTACATTGCGGCCAAAGCGAACATTGTGCGCCATCAGACCGAAGGCGGGATCGCCATTCTGGGTCGCGACGACCCCGGCGCCTGGGGACTGGCTTCGGAAGCGCGCGGCAAACTTTTTTCTTTTGGCTTTAGCTCCCTGCCTGAGGGTATGGATGGCGCATATCTTGAAAATGAGCGGTTCTTTCTCCGCGATCATGGACAGGCCATCCCCCTGCCGGTGGCAGATGTCATCGAACTGCGCGGCGAACACAACCGCCTGAACGTTTTGGCCGCTTGCATGATCGCCCATGCGGCAGGGTTATCGCCCGAAGCCATGCGAGAGGGCATCAGAGGCTTTCGCGGTGTGCCGCACCGCTTGGAATTCGTCCGTACCTGGCGCGGCGCGCAGTGGTACAACGACTCGATGGCTTCTGCACCAGAGCGCACCATTGCTGCCATCCGCTCTTTTGACGGCCCGTTGATTCTGCTCTTGGGCGGCCGCGATAAAGATTTGCCCTGGGAAGACCTGGCCAAACTGGTCCACCAGCGCGTTGATCACGTGGTTCTTTTTGGCGAAGCCGCCGGAAAGATCGAAGCGGCGCTTGGCGCGCGCATTCCTGACAATCGTCCATTTAGCCAGGTAAGGGTAAATACACTTAAAGAAGCTGTCCTGGCTGCCTCGCGGGTGGCCCAACCCGGTTTTGTGGTTTTGCTTTCACCGGGCGGCACCAGTTTTGACGAATTCAAGGATTTTGCAGAGCGTGGAGAAAGGTTTACAGAATGGGTACTAGAGTTTTCAGAAACACTGCGCTAGCGCTAGCCCCGGCTGAACAGTCGCAGAACCTCCCTGGCGCAGTGCGCAAATTGGGCGGCTCTGTAGACCTGCCCCTGCTCCTAATCATGGTTGCCATGCTAACCTTTGGCCTGATCATGGTCTTTTCTGCATCGCCTGATTTCTCGCTTTCCCATCACGGCGACCCCTGGCATATCTTTTCTCGCCAGGGACTGTGGGTCATATTGGGAGTGCTGGTTGCCTACTTCCTTTCGCGTGTTAATTACCACCACTGGCGCAGCCTGATCTTGCCGATCATGTTGATGACCCTGGGCTTACTGGCGGCCGTATTATTGGTCGGCGATGAGCGCTTCGGCTCCATTCGTGGTTTGATCGCAGGTTCCATTCAACCTTCAGAATTGGCGAAAGTGGTGACAGTCATTTATTTGTCTGTCTGGTTGCACTCGAAACGGGAACAATTTCACGACATTACCTGGGGTTTGCTGCCGATGGCCGTTATCCTGGGTATGATCGGCGGCCTGATCTACCTGCAACCAGATATTTCGGCCACAGCGACAATTTTCTTGCTGGGAGGCCTGCTCTTCTTCCTTGCCGGCGGCGATTTACGCCAAATATTGTTCCTTTTCGCGGTCGCGCTGGTCGTCGGCGTGCTGGTCGTCCAACTCAGCCCGACAGGCCGCGAGCGTATGGGATCATACGTTATCGGCATCCAGGACCCGCTCCAGGCTTCTTATCACGTCCGGCGCTCGCTCGAAGCGATTGTCAAAGGTGGTTGGTTTGGGGTAGGGATCGGCCGGGCCGACACCAAGCTTTTGGGCCTGCCGCTGGCAACAACCGACAGTATCTTTGCAGTCATCGCAGAGGAATTGGGCATCCTGGGCGCGCTTGGCACGATTTTGCTCTATGGCGGTATTGTCTGGCGCGGACTGCGAATCGCCGCCAAAGCGCCAGACCTGCTCGGCAACCTGCTGGCAACCGGCCTGACCTTTTGGATTGCCACCGAAGCTGCCATCAACATCCTGGTCATGGTCGGGCTGATGCCCTTTGCCGGGAACGCCCTGCCTTTTATTAGCGCAGGCGGTTCAAGCATGACAGTCTCGTTGATGGGAATTGGTATCTTATTGAATGTCTCCCGGCAGCAAAAGCCGGAGACAACACAACCGAAACGGAGAGAATACGGTGCGGTACTTGATCTGCGCGGGCGGAACCGGCGGCGGAGTATATCCCGCCTTGGCCGTTCATAAATCACTCCTGGCACAAGACCCTGGCGCGGAAGTGCTCTGGGTCGGAGGAGTGAACGGGATGGAAGCCAACCTGCTGGAAAGAGCAGGCATCCCTTACGATTCCATCCCGGCGGCAGGGCTGCATGGGGTCGGAATTCGACGCCTGCCAGGTAACATTTTATCGATCATCAAAGGCTTTTTAGCTTCGCGCCATATTTTGAAAAACTTCAAACCCGATGCGCTCTTCTTTACTGGCGGTTACCTGGCCGTACCGATGGCCCTGGCCGGGGTAAAAATTCCGTCCCTGCTATATGTGCCGGATATTGAACCTGGATTGGCGCTCAAGGCACTGGCTTATTTTGCATCGCGCATTGCAGTGACAGCTGAATCTTCACGTATGTTCTTTAAGCAGCAGGGCAAAATTAGCGCAACAGGTTATCCGGTGCGTCCCGGCCTGGCTGGCTTGAAACGCAGCCAGGCGCGTAAAAAGTTCGGCCTGCACAACGACCTGCCCGTTCTGCTCGTTTTTGGCGGCAGCAAGGGCGCCCGCTCGATCAACTTGGCCCTGCTTGAACACCTGCCGACTCTTCTGGAGCAGATGCAGGTGATTCATATCAGCGGCGAACTGGATTGGCCCGTTGTACAACAGTACGCCAATAATTTGCACGGCAATTTGCCTGAGCGTTACCATCCATATGCTTATCTTCATGAGGAAATGGGCGCCGCCCTGGCAGCCGCAGATTTGGTTATTTCCCGCGCCGGGGCCTCGATTTTAGGAGAACTTCCACTTTTTGGGCTGCCTGCCATTCTTGTGCCTTATCCTCATGCCTGGCGCTACCAAAAGGTCAATGCAGATTATCTGGCAGAGCGTGGCGCGGCGCTGGTGATCGAAGACTCAAAACTTAAAAGTGGTTTGCACCTGACCGTCGAGAAACTTCTCGAAACGCCCGAAAAATTGGAAGCAATGAGCAAGGCAATGCGCGAATTGCAACAACCCCGGGCGGCTGAACAAATTGCCAGCCTCCTATTGGGGCTGGCCGGAGCAAACAAAAATGGTTAGTCTGACCTTTATGTTTTGGATGTTTGTCGTCTTGTTTGGCATCATTGGCGCAATGCGCGGCTGGGCCAAAGAGTTACTGGTGGCTTTCAGCATGATTTTGGCACTAACCCTATTACGTTTGCTCGAAACTTTTGTGCCTTTCATTAAGAATTTGATTCCAGCAGACCAGATGGATGTCAATGGAATCGTCTCAAATCCAGTTGAACCTACTGTCTTTTGGCTACGCGTCATTATTGTGATCGTCCTGGTTTTCTTTGGGTACCAAACCGTTGCTTTGCCGCGCTTTGCCAGCAAGGCTGCCCGTGAAAAATTACAAGATATGATGCTCGGCTTCTTCTTTGGCGCATTCAACGGTTACTTGGTTGTAGGGACTCTGTGGTTTTTTATGTATCAATCGGCTTATCCATTCGCCAACTACATCCTTCCGCCCGATGTTAACACTCCAATGGGAGTAGCAGCACAAGACCTAATACCATACTTGGCTCCGCGTTTGTTTGGTGAGCCAGTCATCTATTTTGCAGTAGTACTGGCTTTTATTTTTGTTCTAGTTGTTTTCATTTAGAAGGATGCAATGACACACGCGCACCTGATCGGAATTGGCGGTAGCGGCCTTTCGGCCATCGCCCGGCTCCTCGTGGAGAGCGGGTATACCGTCACGGGTTCAGACCGCGAGCTTTCGCCGCTGGCTGTCGATCTGCAATCGGCAGGAGCGCGGATATTTGTCGGTCACGAATCCAGCCAAATCAGCGGCGCAAATTTTGTCGTGCGCTCCTCGGCCATCCCGAATGAAAACCCCGAAGTTCAGGCCGCTCTGGCAGCGGGCATCCCGGTCTACAAGCGGGCCGATTTCCTTGGCAGGCTGATGTCAGGAAAAACCGGTATCGCCATCGCCGGGACACATGGCAAGACCACCACAACCGCCATGATTGCCTGGATGCTTTACGACCTGGAACAGGATCCATCCTTCATCGCTGGCGGCGTGCTGGGCAACCTGGGCGTCAATGCCCGGGCCGGAAAAGGTCAGGCCTTCGTCATTGAAGCCGACGAATATGACCGCATGTTCCTGGGATTACAACCCGTTTACGGGATCGTGACCAACATCGAACACGATCACCCCGACTGCTATCCAACACCGGCAGATTTTCGGGCAGCGTTTGTCGAGTTTGCAGCCCTGATCCCAAAAGAGGGCGCGCTGGTTGCCTGCACCGAAGATATGGGCGCCATTGAACTGATGGCTGAAGCCCGGCGGATGGGCAAACGCGTGATTGGATACCGCATTTCAGCAGATGGACGCACCGAAACCGGTGAAGGCGTCATTGCCCGTTCACTGCGCCCCAACGATGTTGGCGGATTTACCTTTGATGCCGTCATGCGCCTTTCAGGCAAAGTGGAATACGTTTCAGGAATACAGATGCTTGTGCCGGGATTGCACAATGTCCGCAATGCTTTGGCTGCGTTGACAATCGCTGGGCTGATCGGCCTCGACCTGAAAGAAGCCGCCCAATCGCTCGGAAAGTTTAGCGGCACGGGCAGGCGTTTCGAGGTCAAGGGGCAGGTGAATGACATCACCATCATTGACGATTACGCCCACCACCCGACTGAAATCCGCGCAACCCTGTCTGCGGCGCGGGTGCGCTACCCCGGCAAACGGATCTGGGCCTGCTGGCAGCCACACACCTACACACGAACCAGCACCCTGTTCGATGAATTCGTAATTTCCTTCAACGATGCCGATGAAGTTCTGGTCAGCGAAATTTACGCCTCGCGTGAAACTAAACAAGACTTATCGGCAGCGCAGGTCGTAAAAGCCATGCGTCATCCATCCGCCCGCTTTATTGCAGAATTGGATGACATTCGTGACCATTTGCTCGAAAATTTGCGCCCCGGCGATGTTTTACTGGTACTTTCAGCCGGGAACGCCGATAGGATCAGCCGCGAAGTACTTGCCACCCTGAAAAGCCGCGCCGGATAGATTCGTTCTTTTGAAAGGCAGGAAAAAATGTCCGATAAAAACAAACGCCAGTTCGAATCCAATGTCATTGGGTTGCCGCCGCTCAAAATGGTTTTGGGATCCGTCCCCGAGCCAGACCCCGGTGAAGGCCGCCGGCCATTTCGCGAATTTGCCAGCGAAAAACCTGAAGAAGCCCGCAGTACGCTGGCCAAACTAATTGGCCACCTGCAAGAGCCAAAGAAATAACAGCATAGCCATGACCAACCTGACCGCCCTGCGCGAACGTTTTGGAGCAAAGGCGCAAGAAAATGTAATTCTTGCGCCCTATACCTCCGCGCGTATCGGCGGCCCGGCAGACCTGCTCGTGACCCTATCCAGCGCCGATGAACTGGCCGAAGCGGTCACAATCTGCTGGCGCGAGGCGATCCCCTTCAGCCTGCTGGGAGGTGGATCAAACATCCTGGTCAGCGACAAAGGCCTGCGGGGCGTGGCGCTGCTGAACCGGGCCAAGGCGGTTGAATTCCGCGCGGGGCCAGAACCAGTTTTGTGGGCCGAATCCGGCGTCATTTTTTCCAACCTGGCTCACCGCGCTGCTGTCAAAGGCTTCTCAGGGTTGGAATGGGCGGCTACTGTGCCCGGAACACTGGGTGGGGCCGTTTACGGAAACGCCGGGGCGTTTGGCGGCGATATGGCCCGCGACCTGTTGCGCGCCGATGTGCAGCTCGAAACGGAGCGGGCCTGGTGGCCGGTGGATGCGCTCGGCTATGATTATCGCAGCAGCGTTTTCAAGCGCGATGAAGTGCGGGCGGTGGTGCTGGCCGCAGAATTTAAGTTAAAAAATGCGCGGCCTGAAGAAATAAAGACTACAATTGACCAATTTGTTGCGCGCCGCAAAGCTACCCAGCCGCCAGGCGCGAGCATGGGATCGATGTTCAAAAATCCGCCGGGTGATTTTGCCGGGCGGTTGATCGAAGCCGCCGGGCTAAAAGGCGCGCGGGTTGGCAATGCGCAGATCAGCCCATTGCATGGCAATTTCTTCGTCAATGAAGGCGCTACCAGCGCCAATGACGTGCGCGCGCTGATTGAAATGGCGCGAGACACTGTAATGCAAAAATTTGGCGTTCAACTCGAACTGGAAGTTGAACTGCTCGGAGAATGGTAAAGTGACTGAAACGACAGCCCGCAAGATAACTGTAGCCGTCCTGTTTGGCGGACGTTCAGGCGAACATGAGGTTTCACTCATGTCGGCCCGCTCGGTGCTGTCGGTGCTCGATCCGGCCCGCTACGAGATTATCCAGGTTGGCATCAGCCGCCGGGGCGCCTGGCTGGGCGGCGAAAATGCGCTTGATGCGCTCGAAAACGGCGAGACGGGAAAACTTAGCCCGGTCTTCGTCAGTGCAGACCCAACCCGGCCCGGCTTGTTCCGGCTGGGCAAAGATGGCCGCACTGAAAAACTGGCCGAGGTGGATGTTTACTTCCCGGTCTTGCACGGCACTTACGGAGAAGACGGCACCCTGCAAGGCTTGTTCGAGATGGCCGATGTGGCCTATGTTGGCGCAGGCGTGCTGGGTTCATCGGTGGGCATGGACAAGGCACTCTTCAAGGATGTCATGCGCGCCAACAGCATACCGGTGATCGAGTATATAACCGTCCTGCGGGCTGAGATCGAAAATAATATGGAAGATATCGTGCGCCGCGCCGAGAGCCTGGCAGGCTACCCCTTGTTCGTTAAACCGGCCAACCTCGGCTCATCGGTGGGCATCACCAAATGCCGCTCACGCTCAGATTTAATAGAAGGTCTGATCGAAGCCGCCCAGTATGACCAGCGCATTCTCATCGAGCGCGGAGTTGGCAATCCGCGTGAAATCGAAGTTTCGGTATTGGGCAACGACGATCCGCAGGTTTCGCTGGCGGGTGAAATCGTCCCCGGCGCAGATTTTTACTCCTACGAGGCCAAATACATCCTCGATTCTTCTGAACTAAGCATCCCCGCCGCGCTCAGCCCTGAACAGACTGAAACCATCTGCCGCATGGCCGCGCAAGCCTTCAAAGCCTGTGGCTGCTTCGGCATGGCGCGCGCAGACTTCCTGCTTGACCCCGAAACCGGCGCCATTTACTTGAACGAAATCAACACCATCCCCGGTTTCACCAAAATCAGCATGTATCCCAAGCTGTGGCAGGCTTCCGGGCTTTCTTACCAGGCCCTGATTAACCGCCTGATCGAACTGGCATTTGAACGTAAAGCGGAACGCGACCGCACAGTGCGCGAATTTCGGAGGCAGGCATGAGCCGTGACCCGGTCACTATCACCCGCGCTGAAGCCCTTCGGCGCAAGCGGGAAGAAGATCAAAAACGGCGGGACAGCGCCACGCGCAAACGCGGCGTTACACCCAAGCCGGCTTCCACGCAAGCCAAAACAGAGCGGCCCACCCTGAGCCTGACTCCCGCTTCACGCGGGCGCATCAGCCGCCGTTACGACATCGCCATGAGCGCGCCTTATGGACGCAACTCATCCCGTGCTGGCCGGACACTTGAAATACCCGCGATCACCCTACCGCGCTTGAGTTACGGTCCGCGCTGGATTTCCTTCCTGCTGCTGACCGCCTGCCTGGCCCTGATCTACGGCATGTATAGCAGCGATGCCTACCTGGTCACAAAAGCGACCATTACCGGCAACCAGCGCATCCAGGCAGATGAACTTGAGATGGCAATGGGAATTTGGAACCAGCCATCCTTTGTCATCAACCCGGCCCAGGTGGAATACAACCTGCTGGTCTCTTATCCTGAAATCATCAGCGCCGAAGTGCAGGTTGGCCTGCCAGCTGAGATTACGATCAAGATACAAGAACGTGTTCCTGCCATCTCGTGGGAACAATCCGGGCAGGTGACCTGGGTGGACGCCCAGGGCTATGCATTCCCACCGCGAGGCGCTGCCGCCAGTGAATTGGCCGTTGTACGCGCGCTGGGTATGCCGCCCGTGCCCGCCAACATCGATATCAGTCAAACCATCGGCGCGCGACCTTTCCTGACGGCTGAACTGGCCTGGGCCATCACCACCCTGTCCCCCACCATGCCCGAAGGCGCAAGCCTGGTCTACGATCCTCAATACGGGCTGGGCTGGCAGGATCCGCTCGGCTGGCAGGTTTATTTTGGACACAGCGGCGAAAATATGCCGGTCAAGTTGAATGTTTACCTCAGCATGGTGGACCACCTGATGAAACGCGATATCCAGCCTGCGCTCATCAGCGTTGAATACCCATCCGCGCCTTTTTATCGCATGAAAGAGTAAGGGAGCGCCGAACTAAAACCTTTGGCAGAGGCTCTTATGGACGATATCGTAGTAGGAATTGACGTAGGCACGACCAAAATATGCACCCTGATCGCCCGCATCGAAGACGATGAGAATTTGCGCGTCATGGGTGTGGGCATCGAACCATCTGAGGGTATTCGCAAAGGTGTAATTGTCGATTTGACAACCGCATCGCAAGCCATTGCCCGTTCGGTCGCCAAAGCGGAGCAAACCTCGGGCTTAAAAATCGACTCGGCCCTGGTCAGCCTGGCTGGCGCGCATGTTTCTTCGGTCAACAGCCGTGGTGTGGTTGCGGTATCGACAGACACCGTAGATGAATTCGATATGGAACGCGCCCTGGATGCCGCCCGCGCGGTCGCCATTCCCAACAGCCGCGAGATCATTCACGTTATCCAACGCGGATTTGTACTCGACGGCGAAGACGGCATCCACCAGCCGCTAGGAATGCACGGCTACCGGTTGGAAGTGGAAGCCCACGTTATCACCGCCGCATCTGCAACAGTCGAGAACATTCGCCAGGCGGTTGCCAGCGCAGGGGTCGAAGTGGCCCAGTTTGTGCTCAACCCACTAGCCTCCGCCGAAGTGGTGCTGACGGATACAGAGCGCCAGATGGGCGCAGTCGTCTGCGATATTGGCGGCGGCACAACCGACCTGGCAATCTACGTCAACGGCGATGTCTGGCACACGATGGTGCTGGCCGTTGGCGGAAACCACATCACAGCCGACATTGCACATGGCCTGCGCCTGCCCATCAACCAGGCCGAAGATGCAAAAAAACAATACGGACATTCCCTGCGCGCCGAAGTGATGGCCGATGAGTCCTTCACGGTTACGCCTTTTGGCGAAGACCAGCCGGTGCGCATCAGGCGCCAGGAAATGACCCACATCATAGAAGCCCGTGTCGAAGAAATGTTCGACTTGTGCCTGCAAGAGATCAAGCGCTCCGGTTACGATGGGCTTTTGCCCGCCGGGATGATCCTGACCGGCGGCGTCAGCCTGCTGCCCGGCATTCGTAACCTTGCCAGCCGCGTACTGGGCATGCCTGTACGCACGGCCCAGCCCGAAAAACTGCTTGGGCTGGCCGACAAACTCAATTCACCCGCTTACTCCACCAGTGTGGGGTTGCTCTATTGGGCCGCGGCCTTGCAATCGCTTCCCGCAAGCGATGGGCCGCGTCGGAAGACGCGTAGCCAGCAGAAAGGAGAAGGTCGAAATTGGACTACCATGAAAAACCTGCTCAAACGCCTGCTTCCGTAAATTTCAAAGCGCCGCAAGACCAGCGCACCAGCCAGAACATCGGTAATTTAAACAACATCGAATCTATATCAATCCAGGAGGAACTTATGGACACCAACAAGAATGCAGATACCTTTGCCCGCATCAAAGTGGTCGGCGTAGGCGGCGGCGGAACAAATGCCGTCAACCGGATGATCGAAGAAGGCATCCAGGGCGTGGAATTTGTGGCCGTCAATACAGACGCCCAAGCCCTGACGCTCGCCAGAGCATCTAACAAGGTGCGCATCGGCGAAAAGCTCACCCGCGGCCTGGGCGCAGGCGGCAACCCCGATACCGGACGCAAGTCTGCCGAAGAATCGGCGGAATCGCTCTATGCCATCCTTAAGAATGCAGACATGGTATTTGTCACCGCAGGACTCGGCGGCGGCACCGGTACTGGCGCAGCCCCGATCGTAGCCCAGATCGCCAAAGAGTGCGGCGCGCTGACCATTGGCGTAGTCACGCGTCCTTTCACCTTTGAAGGCGCCAAGCGCCAGCAATCGGCTGAAGCGGGCATGGAAGCGCTCAAAGAACATGCCGATACGCTGATCGTTATCCCAAATGACCGTCTGCTCCAAATCGTGGACAAGCGCGCCAGCCTGAATGACGCCTTCCGCATGGCCGATGACGTCTTGCGCCAGGGCATTCAAGGTATTTCTGAACTGATCACCGTCCCCGGCCTGATCAACCTTGACTTTGCCGATGTCAAAGCGATCATGTCTGAGGGCGGCGCAGCCCTGATGGCGGTTGGCCGTGCATCGGGTGACGAACGCGCCCGCAACGCTGCCGAACAGGCAATTTCGAGCCAGTTGCTCGACATCACAATTGATGGTGCGCGCGGCGTGTTGTTCAACGTCACCGGCGGCCCGAACATGACCCTGTTCGAGGTCAACCAGGCGGCGGCAATTATCCGCGAAACCTCGCACCCCGATGTCAATATGATCTTCGGCGCGGTCATCGACCCGAACATGGGCGACGATATCCGCATTACGGTCATCGCCACCGGTTTCGAGCGAGCCGGTATCCCGCGCCGTATCGTCGAACGCCCTGCTGCGCACGCCGATACGGGACGCCCGTCGGTGGTGCAGTTGCAGCGCCCGGCTGAGATGGTTTCTGTCACTTCAGGAAACGCAGCTTCACAGCACGCACCCTCGATGCCTGCCCAGCAGCCAATTCAACAGCCTGCGCCCCAACCTGAATTCAAGCCGCAGAACACCTACCAGGAAGATTTGGATATTCCAACCTTCCTGCGCAACCGCCGATAATTCGCCCTTCAATAGGCCCTGGCGGCTTGAAATGAGCAACGACATTGACTCCCTGCTAAAGGGTACGATGACGGTTTTTGTTGCGCCGTCAAACTATTTGCTTTGCCTGTAACAAACCGATTGTCCAAACCTCCCGGACAGTAACAAAAAAAGACGCGCCTGCGGGGGCGCGTCTTTTTTTTGATGCGATTGTTTTTATTCTGGGGTTGCTGTAGCGGTTGCCGTTGCCGTAGCGCTGGGCTCTGGCGTGTTTGTGGCTGTAGCTGTGGCAGTGGCTGTAGCAGTGGATGTAGCCGTAGCGGTGGCAGGCGGCAGGGTAGCCGTAGCGGTGACTGTTGCCGGGATTGCTGTTGCCGTAGCCGTGGCAGTTGGCCCACCTGCGCGGGCAATTCGCGGTGCAACCCACAAGGCGCGGTCGCCGGTTGAAGCCCCGTTCGAGAGAATGGTAAGGATGAATTTAACATCCTTACCCGCCAGGGTATTAAGGTTCAAATCGACATTGTAAACCTGTCCCTCATACTTCTCGTTGAAGGCCCAGAAATTTTGCACGGGTTGCGAGCCAATCTGGTAATCCAGGCGGAAGCCAACATAGCAGGATGTTGCGCCATATTCGCAACCAATCGTAGCCTGGAAGCGGTCGCCTGTTTCGATCCGAACAGGCGGGTAAATACCCTTGATGTAGGTACTTGTGCCAGATTGTGGAAAAGTCAACAGGCCGGGGCGCGAATCGGTAACGCCATTTTCAGTTTTTGGCGCGGTTAGCACCAGCACAAAGCCTTTGGCATCGTTGTTTGCGCCAGGGCAGGGAAGCACACCCCAACCGCTAATCCACTGCGCTGCGCAGGCATTGGCGACAAAATCATAGGCCGAGGCGCCCGGTACAGCAGTCGGGATGACGGGTGTCACCGTAGGAGTTCCGGGTGTGGCAGTTGGGCCGCCCACAACCTTGATTTCAACCCAGAAGGGCTTGTCTGCCTTGGCGCCGATGCCAAACAACATACCGCTGGCATTTTTCAAAATCCAATAGCCGCGATAGGTGCCGCTGGCAGCAGGCGCAGTCATATTGACAGAGATATCCAGGCTCTGGCCAGGGGCCACACTCTTGCTGAAATCGACCGACTCAATGCTGCCGAACTTTTCACCGCTTTGGTAGATAGCTTTGTAGGCTGTGCTCCAGGTGCAGGTCCCGCTGTTGCGAACACGCCATGTTTTTGTAAAGGCTGCATTGGGAGCCAAAGTGGTACCATCTGGCACAGTGACATCGGCCACGAAGGTAGCGCGGTCTGTACATGCGCCAGGGATCGGTGTTACAGGAACGGGAGTGACAGGAACAGGTGTAACAACTGTCCCTGAACCGCGGACGAGGCGCGGAGCGCCCCACAGGGCACGGTCGCCTGTGGCAGAACCGGCAGCGCCAACCCGCAGGATGAATTTGATATCCTTGCCGGCCAGGGCATCCAGGTTAATGTTTGCGCGGTAAACCAGACCTTCATATTTCTCGTTGAACGACCATAAGGTTTGGGGTGCGCCTGAACCAATCTGATATTCGATCCGGAAGTTGACATAACAGGCAGTTGCGCCATATTCACAGCCAATCGTTGCCTGAAAGCGGTCACCCTTCTCGACGCGGATAGCCGGGTACATGGCCTGAATGAAGCCATTGGTCACGTTTTGCGGCGCCATGAGCAAGCCAGGGACGCTGTCAGTAGTGCCATTTTCCAGTTTGGGGTTATCCAATTTCAGGCCAAAACCTTTGGCGTCGTTGTTCGCGCCCGGGAAAGCCAGTGTCCCCGCGCCGCTTGCCCAGATGGCCGAAGGCGCGTTGGCGACAAAATCGTATCCGGTGCCGCTTGTTGAAGTACTGACCCTGATTTCAACCCAGTAGGATTTATCAGCATTGATACCAATGCCAAATAATTTTGCGCTGGCGTTGCGCAGTTGCCAATAACCGCGATAGGTACCGGCGTTAGCGGGCGCGGTCATGTTCACGGGGATATCCACCGTCTGGCCAGGAGCAACGGATTTGGGCAGGTTGACAGATGCAGGCGCGCCCAACTGGTCGCCGCTGACAAAGACGGCTGTGTAGCTCGTTGACCAGGTGCAGGTGCCAACGTTCTTAAGCCGCCAGATCTTGTTGAATCCATCCCCGGCTTTGAATGAAGTGCCATCAGGGATGGTCACATCTGCGACAAACTGGGCCGCGTCGCAGATGCTGGCCGCAAATACTCCCTGGGCTGGCGCAAGCGACATCGCCAAAATCGCCAGCATCAGGAAAGCGGTAAAAATGTTTTTGTGCTTCATAGGTTCCTCCTCGAATCGTCTATAACCAGGTTATAGACGATGTGAAACAAAACAAGGTTCCAGCTAAAAATTATCGTTTCATTGCAGTAATAGTATAGTCCAGATTACGTTACACGAATATCGCAAATCCGTTGCGGATTTGCGATATTCGGTTCAGTAAGCCACGCTGCCTACCGAACCTTCAATTGGATTTGCGACAGGGCCAACACAGAGCCATCAGCCGCACTTAAATCGGTAATTTCGATGTAGATATCGCCAGTATGCCCCAGCGAAGCCAGGTCAATGGTCAGGGCAAAGGTTCCAGGAGCGCCAAAATCGGGGGCATCGACCATCAGATAACTGCGGGAAATTTCGCGATATTCGCTGTCGTAAACGGTATAAGAAAGGTTGTTCTCGAAGGGGGCAATTGTGATGTCGCCGATAATAGTGATCGCGCCGCTTGCCTCTGCACCGCTAAGCGGGGCACGGATGTTGATGGCGCGCTCTTGTCCGCTCGGGGCGCGGGTGGTAAAGCGGGTCAGCATTAATTGATTCTCGTTCAGCATACGCAGGTGAATACTGGCTGGAACGCTGGGACAGCAAAGGCCATCTTGCAGACCGTGCACCTGGGCGGTCAGGATAATCTCGTTGTTTTGGATGATGATATTGTTGACGGCCACCCGGTCGCCGAGAAAGTAAGATGCGCTGTGGACTGGTTGCCCATCGCGGTTGAGGACAGTGGCAACTTGAACAAACTGGCCTGTCCCGCCATAGTTTTCAACAAGCAAGACGACAGCGTCCAGCCGGGTGTCGTTATCCAGATCACCAAAGGCGTGGGTACTGAGCAGGTCGATGGTGGCGTATCCGGCAACGGCAGAGTCTGTGCCCGTTCGGTAGGAGCCATCTTGCATCCGGTAAGTACTGGGAATGCCGTTGTTCAAGCCTGTGGTGGTGTATTCTGCGTTTCTTAACTGTTCAAAGCTCAGGTCAGGAGAAAGAGTCGCTGTGCTTTCGGGCAGTGGTGTGGCCAGAATCAACTCCGGGAGCGGGGTCACCAATTCGGGCTGGAAGGGAGTCCCGGTAAGGGCGGGCAGCTCCTCGGGAGTCTGCGTCTCGACTGCGGGCAGGGAGCAGCCAAAGAGGCTGAAACCGAGCAGGGGCAAGAGCAAGATCAATCGCTTGAGCATTTCCATCTCCTCAGGTTACGGATAAAGTTCGCTCCAGGTCTGGCCGCCATCGCTTGTGAAATACAAACGGGACTGGAAATCAAGGTCGAAAGCCAGCGCCCAGCCGGTCTGCGGATCGATAAAATTGATTTGGCGCAGGCTGATGTTGGCGGGCAGGCTGTGCGTCAGGGTAAGCCAGGTTTGACCGCCGTCGCGGGTGGTATAGAGCATGCCATCACTCCAGACCCAGCCAGTTTGCAAATCGATGAATTGGTAAGCCTCCGCCTTGATAAGCAGGGAAGATGCCTGCCAGGTTTGGCCGCGGTCTGCGCTGGCAAAAAAGACGAATTGTGAACCTTCAGGGAGGCTGAAATGAACCGGGACGAGGATGTGTTCGCTGTTGCCCGAAAAGACGATCGGGCTGTTGGTCATCGCCATATAACCGCTGATCTGAGCTGGGACGGGTAAGGGCTGAACCAGCCAGTTTCGCCCGGCGTCTTCGGTGCGATAGAAATATATGTTGTTTTCGACCGGGACGCTGCCGCCGATAAATCCCAGGTTAGCGTCCAGAAAGGCGGGCAGGCTTTTTTGCCCGCCAAAGGGCAGGCTGGCGCTGCCGGTATCGCCAGGAACGTGGGCAAAGGTCTGCTCCCAGGTCTGGCCGCCATCCAGGCTGCGAGAGAGGGCAACGCCTTGTGAACCGGCAGCTGCGCCCAGGTTTTCGAACAGGAAAAGCGTTTCAGGGCTGACAGCAACGAGGCTGGCAAAAGTGGGAGCAAGGTTATTCAGTTTGACCTGCGCCCAGGTCTGGCCGCCATCGCGGGTGATGCTCAGCAGGCTGGGCGGATTTTCCAAGTCGGTGGAAACAACATAACCGGTTTGGGCATCAAGGAATGTGGCGCTGAAATAGGTATGCGCTTCCGGCAGTGCGATCTGAAGGGGCTGCCAGGTTTGGCCGCCATCTGCGCTGCGATAGAGCGCTTCTTCGCTGTTAGCCCAACCAGTGCTGGCATCGAACATGGCAATTTCAGCCAGTTGCAGAGCCGGCTCGTCCGCCCTGGCTGCCGATGGGGCGGCTGTCTCACTCGGAATAATCTCTTGTGTGGCAGTCGGCAGCGGGACAGGAAGGGTTGGCGTGGCCTGGATGATGAGCGGGGTAGCGGTCGGTGGGGCGGGAGTGGCGGGCTGTTGGATAATCTCGGGAATCTCAACACAGGCGGGCAGAATTAACAATAGGATCAATAAAAGGAACGTAATAGGTTTTGTCATAGTTTTAGACCAAATTCTCAATGATGGTGCTTTCACCCTGCCCAACGCCAACGCACAGGGTTGCCAGGCCATAACGGGTGGGCGAACCAGATGATGCGCGGCGTTTCATTTCGTGCAGCAGGGTGGTCAGGATGCGCGCTCCCGAACAGCCGAGCGGGTGTCCGAGGGCAATCGCGCCGCCATTAATATTATACAGGGCGGGGTCAATCCCCAGGTCTTCGATCACAGCCAGGGCCTGGACGGCAAAAGCCTCGTTCAGTTCGACCAGGCCGATATCGGAGGCTTTTAGCCCGGCGCGCGCAAGAGCTTTCTGTGTAGCCGGGACAGGCCCCAGCCCCATCACGCGCGGTTCGACCCCGGCGGCGGCCATCGAGACAATCCGCGCCAGCGGTTTCACGCCAAGTTGGGCAGCTTTTTCCGCGCTCATCACCAGCACAGCCGCGGCGCCGTCGTTCAATCCAGACGAATTCCCGGCGGTGACGGTTCCGCCTTCTTTTTTGAAGGCCGGTTTCAAACGCGCCAGACTCTCGGGCGTGGTATCGCGGCGCGGACGCTCGTCGGTTGTAACCAAAATTGGATCGCCTTTACGCTGCGGAACCGATACGGGCAGGATCTCGGCGCTGAATGTTTCCGCATCGATGGCGGCAATGGCATTCTGATGTGAACGCGCGGCAAACTCATCCTGTTTTTCACGGGTCAGGTGCGGGCGCAGGGCGGCAATGTTTTCGGCGGTTTCGCCCATGGCTTCTGTTCCGTACACTTCTTTCATCTTTGGGTTAGGGTAACGCCAACCCAGGGCGGTATCGTAGGCGGTCAGGTTGCCGAAGGCGAAGCCCTCTTCCGCTTTGGGCAGGGAGTAGGGCGCGCGCGACATCGATTCGACGCCGCCTGCCAGGTAAATATCGCCATCCCCGTTGCGGATGGCGCGAGCGGCCATGTTAACCGCCACGAGGCCCGAAGCGCACAGCCGGTTCACGGTCACGCCCGGCACACTGAAGGGAATCCCGGCCAGCAAAAGCGCCATGCGCGCCAGATTGCGGTTGTCCTCGCCGGCCTGGTTGGCGCAGCCAAAGATCACTTCTTCGATGCTGGCCGGGTCGATATGATTCCGCTTGAGGATGGTTTTCATCACCAGCGCAGCCAGGTCGTCAGGGCGGACTTTGGCCAGGCTGCCGCCGAGCGCGCCAATGGGAGTACGGATGGCATCGATTATGACTGCTTCGGGCATGGTGGGTTCCTCCGGAAAAAATTCTTTAGGCTTGCAAAAGTTCCCAATCATTTATCTTTGTGTCCATTTCCTTTTGCACAGTTTCATATTCCGTGCTTAGTTTGAACACTTCTGCCGGGTTGCCAAGCGGGTTTTCGAGTTTGCGCCCAATTTCGGCCAGACGGGCTTCGAGATCGGCAATTTGGTTTTCAAGCTGTTGCAGTTGGGCCCGTTTCTTTCTTTCTTCTTTCGCACTTTGCGAGTTGTCGCGGCGTAAATTCGTTTCTTTTGTTTTGGCTGTTTCCACTTCGGCAGAACCCAGCCCGGCCAGGCGCTCGCGCTCTTCGCGGCGCTGGGAATATGTCCCGTTAAAAATATCGAGCCGGGCCGCATCTTCGTGTATCTGGGTAATTTCCCATATCTGGGTCGCCAGCGCATCGACCAGATAGCGGTCATGGGTGACGAGCAGGATCGTCCCCTGGTAGGCTTCAAGCACCTGCTCCAGAATTTCCTGCGAGGGAATGTCGAGGTGGTTGGTCGGTTCGTCGAGCAGCAGCAGGTTGGTATCTTCAAGGGCCAGTTTTGCCAGCGCCAGCCGTCCACGCTCGCCGCCGGAAAGCACATCCACTTTTTTGAAGGCGTCGTCACCGCTGAATAGAAATTTACCAAGATACTGGCGCGCGTCGGCGGGCAGCATGTTGGGGGCGGCGATCTGGATTTCCTGGACGAGCGTGTTCTGCGGATTAAGTCCCTCATGCGCCTGGGCAAAGTAGCCAATCCGCAGGCTGGCCCCCAACAGCACCTCGCCTTCAAGCGGTGCAAGCTGCCCTAAAACCGTCTTCAGGAAAGTGCTTTTCCCGGCCCCGTTCGGGCCAATCAGTGCGGCGCAATCGCCGCGGCGCAATTCGATATCCGGCGCGTGGAAGAGAGGCTTGTCTGGCCAGCCGACCAAAATATCCTTGGTGCGGATGACCATCTCGCCGGAGCGGAATCCGCTGCGCAGGTGCAGGTGAAGCTGCGGCGGGCGCACATCCGGCAGGCGCAGGGCGCGCACGCGGCGATCGGCCTCATCCACGCTGAAGGGGCTGGTGGTCATGCTGACTCCCAACTCGATCCATTTGGAATTAAGCACGGTGTCCATACCGACCTGTTCGATCGCCTGGACAATGCGCGTCAGGCGTTTCAGTTTGCCTTTGGCTTGCAAGGTGTTCTGCCCGGCAATATTTTTCTTGATATATTCCAAATCCTTGACCAGTTTTTCCTTCTCACTGTCAAAGACTTCGTGCCTGCGTTCCCATCGATCCTGTCGTTGTTTCAGATAGTGGCTGTAATTGCCGCGATATTCTTCCACACCCGCCGCGGTCATTTCAAGGATACCGTTGGCGGCTTTATCGAGGAAATAGCGGTCGTGCGAAACGATCACCGCCGCGCCATCCCACTGCGAGAGATAACCTTCCAGCCATTCGACAGCCTTCATGTCAAGGTGGTTGGTCGGCTCGTCGAGCAGAAGCACATCCGGGTCCGAAAGCAGCAGTTGGGCGAGAAAGGCGCGGGTGCGCTGTCCGCCCGAAAGGTGGTCGAGCAACATCGCATAATCTGAAGCTTCAAATCCCAACCCACCCAAAACCTGACGAATGCGGGTCTGGTAAGTGTATCCACCGCGCCGCTCAAACTCGTGCTGCAGTTCGCCGTATTTTTCGAGGATAGATTCGTCCCCGGCAGACATCTCATGTTCAAGGCGGGTCAGTTCCTCCTGCTGGCGGATAATGTCTGCGAAAACGGCCTGGCAGGCGTCCCAAAGCGTGCCGGTGGTCTCGAAATCGGCCTCCTGCGAAAGGTAACCGATCCGTACGCCCCGTGACTTGTGTACCGTTCCAGAAGAGGCATCATCCACCCCGGCCAGGATGCGCAAAAGCGTGGTCTTGCCGACCCCGTTCGGGCCGACAATGCCCAGGCGCGCACCCCTGGCAACGCCAAAGGAGAGATTGGCGAAGATATCAGTGTGTCCGTAGGACTTGGTGAGGGAAGAAACGGTAATGAGGGACATTTCAGCGGTCAGTTTCCAGTATTCAGTAGTCAGTATTCAGTATTCAGTTTCCAGTGACAACCAAAACTGGTTATTGGAGACTGGTTACTGAGATTATACCCGTTGCCGTAAGGAATTCCTTATGATGACAACCTCCCCTGCTTTTGCTTAAAATCTCCACCTATTTGTCAATCATACCTGTCTCTGTATTTAATCGTGCTTGACATCTAAAGCTGTTGAGTGAGCAAATGCTGATGGTGGTATCCCAAAAAGTTGCTGTGCTTAAGATTAAAGGTGTGTTCTCGGTGTGGATGACTTTTATATTACTTAAATTCGAGCTATTTGTTGTAACAATGTCGCTATCTTGTCCATTTTGGCGGATTGCTGCAAAGTAAATGTTCTCATCGTTTTGTGACCAGAAAATACTGCCTGCGCTTTTATAGGGCAGAAGGTCAGGGCCAATTAGGAGCACGCTTTGTTCGACGCCTGTGTAAGCATCCACAATAACTAGTTTTAACGGATTATCTTCTTGTCGAATGTAAGCTACTTTTTTGCCGTCGTGTGAAAATGCGTACGAAAAGCTTTGCCCGTTTGTTCCAACAAAAATATAGTTGACTTTTTCGTTGCGCACATCGATTTTTTGTAAACCGATTGAATTGACAAATGTATTGTCAGGCTTATATTTTCCTGGCAAAACATTGACATAGAAAAACCTATTGTCTTTCGACCAATAACGTGGGTAAAACTGGACTGACTCTTGTCCAAAAAGGGAAGGTTTGTATTCATAAAATCTTTCATAACCTGAATGATTTACCACGCGAATTTTATTAGTTCCGCTAACAACTTCGGCTCCCCATTCGCCGTCAGGAGCGTAATACCAGAAATCGTTTTCCAGACTTAAAGGCAATAACTGATAATACCCATCGTTTTTTTTACACGTGATGGGGATAACAGGTGTCTGTTGTGGAACTTGTGTTGGCCAATTTGGCCTGTAGTATCTTAACGAAGACTCACCCGGCCAGATTGGGCGGTACATTATTTTGAAAGAAGGTTGATCCGGGTAAATTTCTCCCGAAAAGATTAATCCGCTCTCAACTTTATCGTTAATTTCTATTGCAACATCACCCTCAAGTAACATCCCTTGATCGTAGCAAGCCTCCTCAAGGCATTTTGACCACAAGTCAACGGGAGTGATTGATTTTATTGGCCAATCTCTCGACGATTCGGTATTGACTGGCTCGATGGAAAAAATTATTCGCTCAAAAGCCGCTACTTGTCGCTTGGCTGGCGTATAGCTTTTAAGGAAAAAATATATGTTTGCAAGTGGTGGGCGAATAATCGTGTTTTTATCAGGTATCGGACAATCTCTACAAAAAAGCGTATCATAGTAAGGTGCGCCGGATATGGCATAATCCAGAATTTGGGTACCATTTGAATTCGATTTCCAAGCGCTGATAGAGATATAACTGCTGGATAAGCCATCAAAAGGAAATGAATAGCGAAAATCGTCATCAAAGAAGCCGCTTACGTCTATGGTATTCAAAAATTTGCACAGTTCTTTTTCATCCAAGTGAGAAATAAAAGGTTGGTTTGAATAATTTCCTCGCTGGATTAAAGTTCCATCGCCAAGCAATATTAATTGGGGTGGGGTTATGAAGAATCCGACACCATCGCCTGCACCACCTTCCCACAAAACTAAAACATTGTTTGGATACCAAGTTATGGTTCCGTCTTGTTCAAAGACGGGTGCTATCGTTGGCGTTTCAGAAGGTTGTAAGGTTTCTTCAATAGGCGAAGCCGGTGTGGAAATCGGATGCGGTGTAAGCGTCGCGGTTGGTGTCAATTGGGGTGTCATGTTTGGTGTCGCTGACAACTCAACAACAGGCAAAAACTCCGTTGCGGCAGCAGGTGGCGGGACCGCGCAGGCTGTCAGGAAAATTATACATAAGATGATGGAAAGGATTGTTCTCATATTTTTATTTTAGCAAAAATACATAAGTGGTGTATGTTTCAACTTTTGGTAATGTAATCTAGTACCTAAAGGCGCGCAAACGAAAGATTGGTAAAGACATCGATGTGCCCACCGGATGTGGTCAAAGAAGACATATGTGATATCTAAAGAAAGGTGATCTATGTAAGGTGGTGAAATTTGAAGCGGATTGAATTATAGCCCCTTGTAACGGCTGTTTTGGGTGGAATGGTTTGCGCCCTTTAACTACGGACTTGGCCGACACTCAATCATCCGGTCAGGGCAAGTCTTTGTCCTAGAACATAAATTCTGCTATACTATACCCATACAGGAGTGACTATGGCAAAATCAATCAGCCGCTATGTCTGCCAGCAGTGCGGACGTGTCTCGGCCTCATACATGGGTAAATGCCCTCAGTGCGGATCGTTCAGCAGCATGGTCGAAGAGGTCGTGCGTGAGGCCGGGCCATCCAAAAGCCCGAATGCCTCGCGCGGATTAACCGGCCGCACCTCCCCACACCGCATTGGCGACATCAGCGGCGACTCTGAAGAGCGCATTCCGGTGCCGATTGGCGAGTTTTCGCGTGTGCTGGGCGGCGGCATTGTCCCCGGCTCGATCGTGCTGGTGGGCGGCGACCCCGGCATCGGCAAATCGACCCTGATGCTGCAAATGACCCTGGCCATGGCAGATAGCAAGCGCGTGCTGTACGTTTCAGGCGAAGAATCAGAACGACAGATCAAAATGCGCGCCGACCGCTTGATGGACAGGAGCGGCAAATTTCCCGAAAACCTTTTCCTGGTGACCGAGACCAACCTGCAAACCATCCTCGACCATGTGCGCGAGGTGCGCCCCGACCTGTTGATCGTCGATTCCATCCAAACCGTGTACCTGCCCGAGCTGGATTCAAGCGCCGGGTCGGTTTCACAGGTGCGCGAGTGCTCGTCACAATTACGCGAACTGGCAAAATCGCAAACCGTGAGTGTTTTCATCATTGGCCATGTCACCAAAGAAGGGGCCATCGCCGGGCCGCGCGTACTGGAACATATCGTCGATACCGTGCTCTATCTGGAGGGCGACCGTTTCCAGGCCTATCGCCTGCTGCGCTCGGTCAAAAACCGCTTTGGCGCAACCGCCGAGGTGGGCGTTTTTGAGATGCGCGAGCGCGGGCTGGCCGAAGTGACCAACCCCTCGGAGGCCTTCCTGGCCGAACGCATGATCAACGCTCCCGGTTCGGCTATCGCCGTAACGATGGAGGGCACCCGTCCGCTGTTGGTCGAATTGCAAGGGCTGACCTCGCCGACACAGTTCGGCAATGCCCGTCGTACCCCCAACGGCGTTGATACCAACCGCCTGTTGATGATCGCCGCTGTGCTGACCCGTCGTATGGGCATCAAACTGGCCGAGCAAGACATTTTCGTCAACGTGGTTGGCGGCATCAAAATTGACGAACCCGCCGCCGATCTGGCGATTGCGGCAGCGGTTTTCTCCTCGATGCGCGACCTGCCCGTCCGCGCAGATGCGGTGCTGATCGGAGAGATCGGCCTGGCCGGTGAGCTGCGCCTGCCAGGGCAGATGCCCGTCCGCCTGCGTGAGGCTCAAAAGCTGGGATTCAAAGCCGCTATTGTGCCCAAACGCCTGCGCAAAGCCGAACCCTGGCCCGACGATATCCAAATTATCGAGGCGCGTTCGGTGCATGATGCCCTCGAAGCAGCCTTTGCCATCCAACGCGAATTGCCAAAGGGCCGCCAGGTAGCATAGATCAAAAATAAAAGCACTGCCATTTTCAAAACTGGAAAATGGCAGTGCTTTTATTTAAGCCGTTGTTTTATTTGTCGCGGCGCAGTCCCTGGCGTTGGCGGGTCTGTTCGATAAAATCGCGCACCAATTTTTGCGGATGCGGCTGCGAACCGCCCATGATCAAATAACCCGGCGCCCAAAAATCGCCGGAGGGATTGTCATTTTTGATACGCGGGTATTCCTTGAAAACCCGCTCCGAGGTCTGCTGGCGGACGATGCGCATGATGTAACCCGGCGCAGTGGCAGGCGGGACGCTCACCACCCATTGCAGGTATTCCGGGCGCACAGAGATATGTTCGAGCCGCCAGCCAAAGGCGATGCAAACCTGGGCGACCCAATCTGAGAGTTGGTCAGCCATATCACCGGTCAAGTGGTGGCTGTCAAAACGGGGAACCAGCAGGCAGGCATAGTTCAGGTTATACATCGCCGGAGAAGCGGGTTCGAGTACGATGCGATGCGCCACCTCGGTCACAGATTGTGGCCGGGTTTCGATCAGCGAATTCGGATCTGACGAGGCTTTTTGCACCCGCGTGGCTTCCAGTTCCTCGGGGACGATTCGTTGTTCGCGCTGGACGCGGCCCAGACGGGTTTGATCCAGCGAGGGCAAAGCCGGTCTTTCCTCGCGGCGGCGCACAGCTGGCGAGCTTTCACGGCTGAAATCAGGTGAAAACATCGGGTGTGTGGTCACCAATGGCGGGTCGACGGGTTGTGGCGGCTGGGCAGTCTGCACTTGTGGGGCAGGTTTTTGCTCCCAGGGCATGGCAACCCGATTCCTGCGGTCCTGTTTGGGAGGCAGTGGCGGCGGGACTTCACCGAGCAGGTCTGCGATGGGCGGCAGGTTGTCCAGATCCTCGCCATCGGTCAGGTCGCCGGTGTCCTCCGTCAGAGTAACCTGGCTGGTTTGATCATGGGGAACTTCGGCCAGTGAACGCACAAGCTGACCAGCCTGGGCGCGAATGGTGCTAAAAGGAGTCTCCGCATCGAAAACCAGCGCCAGCACCATCGAGGCTGTCAGGCGGCGGGCATAGAGCATGTGCTGGGCCTCGGTCGCCTCCAGGCGGATAAAACGCAACAGGTCAGTTTGTGACTGGGTATCCCAATACTTTTGGACAGAACGCGCCAGTTCCTGAGCGGCCTCACGTTTGAGTTGCCCCGCGTAGGCCCAAAGTTCGTTCTGGCGAGTGATCAATGCGGCCTGGGCTGAAGATTCAAGCATCAGCCTCGTCAGATGGCGGGCCGCCCGGCTGACATCTCTCAACCACTCCAATTCAGTGGCTGGCAATGGCGGAATGGTTGGGGATGACGCAACGGCGAATTGGGACGTTTCCAGTTTTTTCAGCACACTCTGCAAATCAGGCAAAGAAAGCGGCTTGACCAGGATCGCACGCAGCGGCAAATCCCGCAGGCGGATGGTGCTCTGGCCTTCGCGCGCAATCAATATCAAATTGACATCCGGCCTGATCTGGCGCAGGGCCAGGCCAATATCCAAAACAGAGATGTCGATTTCATCCAGGTCGGCATCCAGCAAAACAGGCGGCGTAGGATTGTTTTTACTCACAAACTGAATCGCCTCAGAGAAATCTGAAGTCAGGTGAACCTGATAATCAGGCAGCGCCTGGGCGATCAGATTGCCAAAAGCTGTTTGTGGGGATAGTACCAACAGGGGATACGCCATGCTGAAAGTTTATCACGCCCCGGCACGCTGGGCAATATTTCAAAAATATTAACATAGTTTCAATTTTGTCAATTTTGTGTGACATTGAAGCACAGATATTATGATGAATGTAACTTATGGTTTATTTCAGGTTTGCTTATCATATAGTTGCTAATCTTTTATTTTTCTAATAGTAAGGGCGATTCTATGAGCATAAATATCCCTGAATTACGTGTTTTTGTAACCGCTGCCGAAGAACTCAATTTCAGCCGCGCCGCGGCCCGTTTGCACCTTTCACAGTCCGCTGTCAGCCAGAATATACAATCCATAGAAAAAAGCTACGGGGTCGAATTGTTTGTGCGCCACGGTCGTTCAGTACAACTGAGCGAAGTCGGTCAGGTTATCCTGCCGATGGCGCGCGAAGTGCTCAACACGGTGCGTTTGCTCGAAGATTCGCTGATCAACGTCAAGGGCGAAGTGGCCGGCGAGTTGACCATCGGATGCTCGACCACTTCGGGAAAATACATCCTGCCCAACCTGCTGGCCGCCTTTCGGCGCGAGTATTCCCTTGTCCGCAGCCGGGTAACGATTAGCAGCCGCAGCGGGGTTGTCGAACGCCTGCTCGACCAGACCCTGGCCCTCGGCGTAATGAGCCGCCAAGTGGAACACCGTGACTTGGAATATATGCCCCTGCTCGAAGACAAAGTCATCCTGATTGTGCCTATCGACCACCCCTGGGCACAGTATGGACGCGCCATGCCTGCCGATTTGCTTGACCAACCCTTCATTCGCCGCGAGGAAAGTTCTGGCACGGCAGAGGTCGTTTCCAACGCCCTCAAGCAGCAAGGCGTAATGCCAGATACACTCAACGCGGTCATGGAATTGGGCAACGCCGAGGCAATTGAGATGGCCGTCGAAGAGGGCATCGGTATCGCTTTCGTTTCTGAATTGGTTGCGGCGCGCGGACTGGCCCTCGGGCGTATCAAACAGGTTGAAATCAACGGGCTGGATATTGTCCAACGCATCTATCTCTACCGCCACGTTGGCTCAGTCTTTACCCGCGCCGAAGCCCGTTTTTGGGACTTTGTGCAAGAAAACCGCGCCCAGATCTTGAGCGATGCGATCGGAAATCTATCTGGAGTGACCCCGGCAGCCTGAATTGTGCTAAACTAAAGTCAGTTTCCCGTCCCTTTTCTTCATCCCTCAACAGGATATGGGAAAAGGGACGCGCCATTTCTCACCAGGAGGAACCATGCTCACGCTTGCAGAAAAAATCATTTTTGCCCTCGCGCTGCTCGTTTCGCTCTATTTCACCTGGCGCGGGGTGGCGCGCATCACCCACAACATCGCCAGCGGACAGGGCAAACCCGATTGGCAGGTTGTGCTGCGCAAAGCGGGCGGCGCGTTTTTCAAGTTTGTCACTTTTCAACCCGTCTTTCGTTTTCGCCCCATCCCGAGCCTGTTGCATGGCCTGATTGGATGGGGTTTTTTGGCCTTTTTGCTTATTAACCTGAACGACATCCTCTATGCCTACTTCAACTGGCGCTGGGTCGATCATACCGGCCTGTTTGGGGACTATTACCGGCTGTTGGCGGATACTACCAACGTGCTGATCCTGCTCGGGATCGCGGCGATGGCCTTTCGGCGCTTTGCGCTGCGCCCCCCGACGCTGCGCTCCCGTCAAACGACGCTTTTGCTACCCGAGGCGCGCAGCGGCATCAGCCGCGATTCGGCGATCGTGGCCGGGTTCATCTTCCTGCATAATTCTGCCCGATTAATCGGCGAATCGTTCTTTGTAGCGGAGCATGGCGCCGACAGCTGGCAGCCGTTTATTTCAACGGTAGCCAGCCTGTGGGTGGGGATGAGTCCCGAGACGCTGCTGACCGGCGAGAGAATCGCCTTTTGGCTCTCGATGGGTGCCATCGTCGCCTTCCTGCCCTATTTCCCCTATTCCAAACACATCCACCTGTTCTTTGCGCCGATCAATTTTGCGCTCAAACCCGAACGTAAGTCGATTGGCGAGTTGGGCTATCTCAACATGGATGATGAAAAGATCGAGCAGTTTGGCGCGGCCAGGGTCAGCGACCTGGGCTATGAGCAAATTGTGGATGCCTACGCCTGCATCATGTGTTTTCGCTGCCAGGAAGTTTGCCCGGCTTATAACACCGGAAAGATTTTGTCGCCAGCCGCGCTTGAGATCAACAAACGTTACAACTTTAACCTGGGTGGCGGAACAGATAAGCCCTTGATCGACTTGATCCCTGAAGAAGCGGTCTGGGCCTGTACTTCCTGCGGTGCGTGCGTCGATATTTGCCCGGTTGGCAACGAGCCGATGCGCGATATTCTCGACATCCGCCGCAACCTGGCGCTGATGGAAGCGAGCGTGCCCAAGCAGCTGGAATCGGCTTTCAGGGGTATGGAGCGCAACGCCAACCCCTGGAATGTCTCGCCCGCCGACCGCATGAAGTGGGCCGAGGGCCTGTCCGTGCCGACGATTAACGAAAATCCCGAGCCGGAACTACTCTGGTGGGTCGGCTGCGCCCCGGCCACGGATGCGCGCGCCCAGAAAACCGCCCGCGCCTTTGCAAAAATCCTGAATGCGGCCGGCCTGAACTACGCCGTTTTGGGCAAAAACGAACAATGCACGGGTGATTCAGCCCGCCGCGCCGGGCGCGAGGACATTTTCTTTGGCCTGGCCACAGGCAATGTCGAGATGCTGAACGAAGTCGCTCCCAAGCGCATCGTGACCACCTGTCCGCACTGCCTGCACACGCTCAAGAACGAATACCCGGCCTTTGGCGGGGAGTATCAGGTGATTCACCATACCCAGTTGATCAACGAACTCATCGGCGCGGGGAAGTTGGAGCTCGGTAAGGAAGTAAATGGTAATTTGGTAATTGGTAATTCAGGTACTCAAGACTCCCCAATTACTAATCCCCAATTACCAATCACCTTCCACGACCCGTGTTACCTGAGCCGCCACAACGGAATCACGGAAGAACCGCGCGATGTTCTGAAATCTGCGGGTGCGCTGACGGTCGAAATGCCGCGCAATGCCGCCAAATCGTTCTGCTGTGGTGCGGGCGGCGCACAGATGTGGAAGGAAGAAGAACCCGGCACAGAGCGCGTCAACGCTGCCCGTTATGCCGAAGCCAAATCCACCGGTGCGAAGACGCTGGCGGTCGGCTGCCCGTTCTGCCTGACGATGATGAGTGACGCCGCCAAAGCGGACGAGGCCATGCAGGTGCTGGATGTGGCCGAGATCGTGGCCGCGCGATTGAAGGATTAAAATTTTAACGCAAAGTCGCAAAGATTTTTTTGATAAAACGCTGCGTCTTTGCGACTCTGCGTTAAAATTTTCAGGCAAACCTACAACCTTGTCATTCTTATTTAGGACTTACGCAAGACGCATTTGAACGTCGGGAGATTTGATTTGTTGGCGTAAATATTCATCCAAAAGATCATATTTGACGCGATAAATGGTACGCTTGGTTTCAACAGCCACTTGTTTGAGACGAACCCAAACGAGAATGGCGCAACCGATATGATTTCTGACAATTCTTGCTTTGCGACACTGATTTCCTTCGATGCCGGTCAACTGCTTGGTTTCTCGGTGAAATTGCTCAACCTTCCATCGAAAGCCGCACAAATCATGTACGACCTCCGTGTTGTTTTGCTCCATCTCGTTTGTCGCGATATAGTCCGTGCGCTGGGTAGACAGCACTACTCGGAAAACTTTCACCTTATGCTCGGCAGGAAAACCTTTGATCTTTATTATCTTGCCTTGTTTTTTTTCTGTTTCTGACCACGTCAGGGCATCCACTCGCTGATAGGGTTTTGAGCCACCGGAATCGTCCACCTGACGGTTGTCTTTCAGCGGACAGTAGTAGATTTTGCCCATTTTCTCAATCTGGAGCATCATTTCTTTGGTCGCATACCATGTATCCATCAAAACAGCCCAAATATCCAGGCTTTTTTGATAGACACAGTTCAAAAGCATGTCTTGCATGTGATCCAGTTTAGTCTTGCCATCGCCATCTGGATCATAAATCCGATAGTCGATGATCCAAAATTGGTCGATTTGCGGATTGACGTAGACACAAGTTACAACACCGATGCCCTTGATAATTCCATGTGCATTGCCGCTATACTGTTTCCTCACCAGTTCGATGCGGCGCGAAAAATTCTTGTCAATCACAGTATCGTCAAAAACCAGAAACCCGTACGCACTTCGGATCACTTGATCTTTTATATTTTCCCAAACCAACCGAGGTCGAACTTCATCCTCCGCCAAATAGCGGTTCGCCATATCATGACTAAATTTCTCAGTATGGTCGGCGTAATTCGTGAGCGTATAATTTGTTTGGCTCACCAGCAAATATTGGCAATACGTTAAGCGGGTCACTCGTTCTGTTTTTGGTATCATCTGCTAACAATAACGGCTTTTT
>JAKLPV010000048.1 GCA_022013685.1 Anaerolineae bacterium | reverse complement strand
TTTCGATCATCATCTTGGTCGGCACGGGCTCCATCAAGGACTAAGTTGGGGCTGGATAGCCACAATTTGGCTGGCGCACATTTTGACAGAAAGCAATCACCGCAAACACCCTGTCCAGTCCTGGGTGAAACAGGCGCAAGAAACCATTGAGAAAATAACAGGTCAGCAAGTTCACGAACTGGATTTCACAGATGACCGGTTGACACTCTTGCTGCGGAGATTGAGCAAACCAGCTACCTGGCAAGCAGTTGAAACCGAATTGGGTCGAAGTATCCTGCGCGTGTACGAATTAGCGCCCAAAAACGTGCGTTTGGACACAACAACTGTGTCTGGATACCATGAAGGCGGCGAAGAGAGCTTGTTCCAATACGGTTACAGCAAAGATGATCGGACATTGCGACAGGTTAAGCTGATGGTCGCTGCGCTCGATCCGTTAGGTCTGCCAATTGCAAGTCAAGTAGTGGCTGGCAATGTTTCAGATGACAAGTTGTACGTCCCGGCGGTAGATCGAGTACTGCAAATCATAGAAGGGATCGGGCTCCTATTCGTTGGTGACAGCAAAATGAGTGCTTTGGCGATCCGGGCTCATATACATCGTTTGCATCATCACTACCTTTGCCCGCTGGCGCAAACTGGCGATACCGCCAAAGAGATGGAAACCTGGGTAGAAGCCGCCAATAACGGTGAAAAGACTCTGACACCCGTTTTTGTTCAGAATGAAAACGGAAAGCAGAAAATGTTTGCAGAAGGATACGTTTTTGAGCGCACGCTTCAAGCGAAGTCTGATGCAGTCATAGAAGCTGGTAAAGAGCAAGAAATCATCGAGTGGACAGAGCAAGTCTTTGTTGTTCGTTCGGAAAGCTACCGGAAAAGTTTGCTCGACGGCTTGGAAGGACGATTGCAACGCGCTGCGGACAAATTGGAAGCGTTGACGCCGCCTCCCACGCGCGGTAAACGCCAAATTCAGGATGAAGCCGCATTAGTCAGTGCGGCAACGGCCATTCTCCAAGCGCATAACGTTGAAGGGCTCCTGGCATACTCCTTTGAACGCCAAGAAAAGCATCTGACCAAGTATGTTGGACGAGGTCGTGGCACTCCTGACCGGCCCAAGCAAGAAATTGTGACGGTTCGTTACCAAATTACAGCAGTTCACCGGCAGGAAGAAGCCATAGATGCACACAAAAAGACACTGGGTTGGCGTGCCTACGTCAGCAATGCTCCCGCGGAACAACTCGATTTGGAGCAAGCTGTGCCAACGTATCGGGATGAGTGGCTCGTTGAGCATGGTTTTCATCGTCTGAAGGGCGTGCCGCTCTCGCTAAATCCATTATTCGTCAAAAACGACGATCAGGTGGTAGGTTTGACCAATCTGTTGAGCATTGCCGTAAGGATGTTGACCCTGATTGAGTTCGTGGTCCGACGGCGACTAACCCAAAACCAGGAAAAACTGGTCGGTTTGATTGAGAATAATCCAAAGAAGGGTATTGACAATCCAACTACCGAGCGATTGCTCAAGGCTTTTAATCGGATTACCCTGACGATCATACATTTGCCGAACGGCACTGTTCGCCATGTTACACCAATATCGGATTTGCAAACCCGTATCTTGGAATTACTCGGCTTATCACCGGCCATTTACACTCAACTGGCTGGAAATTAATGAAAGTCAAAACCATTTCAGCGAATGGACAGTTAATAGGTTCAATCGGGATTTTTATATTCACCCAATTCGAACCGTTGACTCCGTCGTAAGGATGAGTGATGTCGGAGACGGTTGTCCAAGTATCTGTGTCCTTTGATGTCTGTACTACAAATTTCAATGGGTTCTTGAAAGCCCCGTCCCAATCCAGGCTGTATCCAATGCCGGTGATCTCATACTCCTTACCCAGATCGATGATTTGGTAGGTGCCGCCTGCTCTATTTGTTTCTATGCCCCATCTGCCCCCTCCAGGCTTTGTAGTTGTATTGAAGTCAATCGCATCATTTGCGTGTCCCCATGGTTCGTAATTCACGCCGCCGGCGCGCGCGATGACTGGTTTGCCAACCGCCAGGTTGATATCCCCGTTCAGCGCGCTCATATCTGGCGTCGCCGTTGGCGAGAGAATAAGCGTGGGTGAGATATTCGTTGGCGGCAGAGCAGTTTGTGTCCCCGCCACACCAGCGGAAATGGTTGCATGAATATCTGGCGTAGGAACGAAAGCAGTCTGTGTCTGCGCAATCCCTGCCACAATGGTGGCAGAATAGTCTGGCTTGTTGGAGTCGTCTGGCGTTGAATTGCTATCCATTATGGGAGTGAATGAGATGTTGTATCCGCAAGCAAGAGAGACAAGCAATATGCTTAATGTTGCAATTAAAATCACCAAATAGTTTGATTTACTGGACACAGGAGAAACCCTTTCTGTGGACTTGAACGCTTTGCATGTATTTCATTAGCGATAGTCATATAAAAGATGAGCATGGCGAAATATCGCAAAGGCTTTATTAGTAGCCGGTCTCCTGACCAGCTACTTTGATTCTACTCATCGCGTATTCCGCAAGTGCCGTAATCGTCAGCGACGGATTAACGCCGGGATTGGCAGGCATGATTGAGCCATCGATAATATACAGGCCGGGATAGTTGTGGATCTCAAAATTCTCATCCACCAGACCTTCGTCAGCATCCCGGCCGATCGGCGCGCCGCCCAGGATGTGAGCCGTGGTCGGCAGCCCGAGCAGGTTCTCGCCGATCGAACCGAGCGCCACGCCATTCGTCCGCCGCGCAAACTCGCGGGTCAGCTCGTGCGAACCGGCCACCTGGGCCTGTATCTCGTAGCCCGGCTCTTCCTCGGCCACCAGACCGGTACGATACAGGGTGAACAGGCTGCGCCCGGTGCGAAATCGCATGCGGTTATCGGCATGCTGCATGACCAGCAGGATGGTGGTATTGTGCGCCCAACCCGGCAGGAACATCGCGCGCGCAAAATCGAGCGGATGGGTCAGCACCGAGCCGATAAAACGCAGCAAACGCCGCCAGACCGGCACATCGACATCGATCAACGGAGCCGCCAAAAAGCGCATCAGCGAGGAGCCGTTCGGGTAGCGCACCGGTTCGACGCGCGTGATCTCGTCGGCATTGAAAATGGATGAGATCGAGACGCCTTCCGAGTAGTCGATATCGCTTTTGCGCGCCAGACCGCCCAAGAGGGCTTCGGAATTCGTCCGCACCACATCGCCCAGACGCGGGGAAAGATCCGACAGCGATTTTTGGACATCGCGCAGGCGCAGCAGCAATTTCATCGTGCCCATCACCCCGGCGGAAAAGATGACGCGCTTCGCCACCACAGTTTGCTTCCGTACAAATGGGTTGGTCGAACTCTGGAAGATAACCTCGTAAGTGGGGCCGAAAGACGAAGGACCAACGACCGAGGCTTTTTCATCCACCCTTTGCCCTTCGTCCTTTGTCCTTGGTCTTTGGTCCTCGGTCATAGGTTTCACATCCACCACCTCGGCCTCAGCCCGCACTTCCACACCCAATTTTTCGGCAAAATACAGGTAATTCTTGGGCAGGGTATTCTTGGCATTATGCCGGCAGCCGACCATGCAGCCGCCACAATGCTGGCAGCCCGCCCGCTCCGGTCCCTCGCCGCCAAAGTAGGGATCTGCGACTTTCACCCCCGCCTCGCCAAAGTAGGCCCCAACCTCGGTCGCGCGGAAGGTGTGTTCCATGCCGGCCTCCGAGGCCATCTGGCGCAGGACTTCGTCGGCGGTCCACAGTTTGGGGTTGCGCGCCACCCCCAGCATTTTGCGGGCTGTCGCGTAGTGCGGAGCGAGAATTTCGCCCCATTTGATCGGCGTGTTCCAGGCCGGGGTGGCGAAGGTGGCTTCGGTCGGCACTTCGAGCACGTTGGCGTAGCCCAGACTGCCGCCGCCGACTCCCGCTCCGTGCAGCACCATGACCCCTTTAAGAAGGCTGATCTGCATCACGCCAAAAGCGCGCAGGGCGGGCAGCCACAGGTATTTCCAGTACTGCCAGTTGGTTCGGGCAAAGTCTTCATCGCGGAAGCGCTTGCCCTTCTCGAGCACCAGCACCGAGTAGCCTTTTTCTGCCAAACGCAGGGCCGAAACCGAGCCGCCAAACCCGGAACCGATGATGATGTAGTCGTAAACCTTAGCTCTCATACCAACCTCCTGCCGACAAGTTGGGCTGATTATATCAAGGCAGAGTGGTTTCTTAAAGCAAAGACGCCAGGCCTTGAATGCGACCCGGCGTCTTTATGCATTGCAATGGTATGCTACAAGATTAAGCCCCAGCCATCATCTGCGCCATCCAAATGACTTCGATGACTTCATAGATTGCCGCGGCCAGCAGGGTCAGGACAACCAGGATGTAGATCTTGCCGGTGCGCTTCAGGCCCTCGGCATAGCCGCGCAAGTGGCCTTCGACACCCGCGCTCTGCGGGAACAGGAAAGCGCGCCCTTGCAGCCAGGCCGCAAACATGACCAGGATATAGGCCTGCCCCTCCAGAATCAGGGTCAAAGAGTGCGGAATCATGATAACCTGCATATCGGGATGACCAGGGTAAAAAAGCAGTCCCCACAGGATGGCGCGGTAGACGCCGAGCAGCAGCCCGACAAACGGGATGACCAATGACGGGACGGTGATCGACAGCAGGCTGGCGATGAACAGGTTGACGAGAAAGGTCAGGGCGATGGCAGTGAAGACTTCGGCGTTCAGGTAGGCTTCCCCAACCACCGCCAGCGGACCGGTCATGAAACTTTCGCCGACAGCACGCAGCAGTTCATCCTGGACGGATGGATTGAAAGCTGCCACGCCCATAAAAACCACAACCAGACCATAATACAGTACATTGAAAAAGATGTAGGAACGTTTGTGCTCTTTAAGCAGTTCCCAGGCCGATCGAATTGCATTCATGTTGTTCTCCTTGTGATGAATGTCACACAATAATTACGGAGAGGCCCTGTTTGGGTTGCAGCAGGTTATTCTTCCGAATCCTTTTTCCAGCTATCGGCGTTTTTTTTGATTTCATCGAGTTGTGACCAGTACAGCCCGACCGTTTGCGTCCCTTTTTCAGAGATGCTGATGCGGGTGCTGGGTTTTCTCTCGATAAATTGCTTGTGGATATTGACCAGGCCGGCCTCTTCCAATTTGCCGACCTGGATCGACAGGTTGCCATCGCTCAGGCCGGTCAGGTTGCGCAGGAAGGTAAAGTCAGCGCTTTCGCAGGAGGCCAGGGCGGTCAGAATGGACAGCCGCGCCGGTTCGTGGATCAGCTTGTCGAGTTGGGCGATTTTTTCAAAGGGATTAGGCATTGCGCGCCTCCTGAACCCTGGCCAACAGGCGCGTAAAGCGCAGGTGACCAATAATGCCGCTGATCGTCATCAAGACACCGATCAAAACCAACATCCCGGCCTGGGAAAGCTGCATGCCCAAGGCCTGCCACCAGAAGATGCCCAGCGCAGGCAGGAGCGCCGCCACGCCAACCAAGATTGGCGCGAGAAAGGCTTCGGGGGTGTTTTGAAAAGACGGCCTGGCAAAAGGGCGTGAAAAGTCGATGGACATGGCCACCGCGAAGACCAGCCCAAAAACGCTGATCGGCAGGATTTTTGCCGTATCGAAGAGAAAAGCGAAAAACGCCAGGACGCCCATCAGCACGGCGACGAATATCTCTCGGTTGCGTTCTTTGCCGGTCGGGTTGACCTGCCCGAAAGTGCGCGCGTAATAGCGGTCGACCAGGAAATAGGCCAGGGAAGCAATCACGATCATCACCAGCGGCGCGCCAAGCTCGCCATCCTGGCCAACCGGCAGGCTGACCCAGATACCGGCCGCGGCGATGAACATCCCTACCGGAACGCCGCGCAGCCCCTGCAAACGGGAATAATTGGCGGCCAGATAACGAATTTGAGCAAGATTTTCAGACATGATTTTCTCCTTGAATATTCTGCTTTATACTGTAAAGTACAATTTATTATAAAGTTATTTATGATCTTGTCAAGGGGTAATCGCCAGTAAACAAAAAAGCCGCCTGCATTGCGCAAACGGCTTTAAGCAAAAGAAGCATTCCCTACACCAACCGCCCCCACTCCTCAAGCGAGAGGGTTTCGGCGCGGCGCATCGGATCGATGCCGGCTTTTTCGAGCATTTCCCCGGCTACGGCGGGTTTGATCGCCAGCCCGGCCGACAGGCTGTTACGCAGGGTCTTGCGTTTCTGCGAAAACCCGGCCCTGGCCAACCGAAAGAAGGCGTTCAGCTTGGTAGCCGGGATGCACGGCTCAGGGTACAGGTCGACCCGGATTACCGCCGAATCAACCTTGGGGACGGGGTGAAAGGCCTCAGCCGGGATGTGGGCCGCGATCGAGGGCTTGCCGTAGACCTGCACACTGAGGGCCAGCAGGCTCAAATCGCCGGGCAGGGCACAGATTCGCTCGGCGACTTCCTTCTGGATGGTCAGGGCGATCCGGCGCGGGCGCGGCGGGTTTTCGAGCAAATGGCGGAAAACTGCCGAGGTGATGTAATACGGAATGTTGGCCACCACCAGGTAATCGGCGGAGGGCATCAGGTCGGCGGGGGCAAATTTCAGGATGTCGCCGTGCACGATGCGCACGTTGTCAAAGGGTTTGAGCACCTCGCCCAAAACGGGAATCAGGCTCTCGTCCAGTTCGATCGCGGTCACCGAGCGGGCCGCCAGCGCCAGGTGGCGCGTCAGGCTACCCAGGCCAGGACCGATCTCGAGCACATCATCCGCCACGCTGATCTCAGCCGCGCCGGCAATTTGGGCCAGCACCGAATCGTCTTGCAGGAAGTTTTGGCCGAGGCCTTTGCTGGCCGAGAGATCGTATGCGCGCAGCAGGGAAGCAATGTTGAGGGAAGGTAGGTTTTTCAGGGGCATGAGAAAGACTCTTGGGGGCCGGTAGGAGTTTCAATACCCGGCAGAACGGGCGCAGGCGGCGGCCAATCGCCATTTTGGAAGGCGGCGACGTACAGGCGCGCCAGGTTGAAATCGGCCTCATAAATAAAAACCTGCTTTTTGAAAACACGGTCGTAAATACGCGAGGCGCTCATCACTTCTTCGGGGAACGAGACAAAACGGATGTTTTGGGGCGGGATCTGCGGCGCAAGACAGGCTAGGGCGCTGATCTCTTTGGGCGAAAGGTCGGTCTGAACCGCACCCTGGAAGGCCTTGATGATCTCAGGCAGGCGGGCCAGGTTGGAGGGGCGCAAAGCGGCATCGCGCAGGGAGCAGGCGATCAGGCTTTGGTGGGTGCTGCGGTCGGCGTTGGTGCCGATACGCAGACGCGCCAGGGTCAGGGCTTCACGGCCTTTCAAACGCTGCGGTCCAGCTTTGAAATACAGGTCGCTGCGGGTTTGCTGGTCAGACCTGCGGCCATCGACCGCGTAAGGCAGGTTAATCTGGATGCCGCCCAGGGCATCGACCAGGCGCACAAAGGTCTGCATGTTGATGGCCGTATAACGCTCGGGCCGCGCGCCAAAGTTCAGATCGAGAGTGCGCGCCAGCAGGCCGGGACCAAGCCCCGGGCCGTCGTAATAGCCAAAGCCGGGGTTGCCATACAAATAAGACTGGTTCAGCTTCTCGTGGGTGATGCCGTAATGGTCAGAAATATCGGGGATCTCGACCCACAGGTCGCGCGGGAATTCCAAAACACTGATGCCGGGGTTGACAAAATCGACCCGCACCAGGCGGATGACATCGGCCAGGCCGTACATGTAGCCGTTGGCGCGCGTATCCGAGCCGATCACCAGCAATATCATCTTCTCAGGCCCGCTACACCGCGGAACACTCGCATCGGCGCGAGGGGTTCGGGTTGCAAAAATTGGCAGGGACGCAACGGGGGTGCCGCTCAAGTCTGCCGGGTTTTGCGCCAAAATCGGAGCGTTGTCTGTTGCAGCAGTCAGCGGCAAGCTTTCAGTCGGAGTAATCATCGGCAGTGCGGTGGCAGGCCGAGGCGTGGCGCGGGCTGGCATTTCGAGGGCCGGGCCGAGCGGCGCATCCCAGCGCTCGATGATCTCAAAGCCGATCCCAAACCAGATGCCAGCCAAAACGAGCAGCATGACCACCAGCGCAATTTTGCCCCAACCATTCATAAGCGATTCACTTCAAAAAATAAGGGACGGCTGGCGGGGCGGGCGCCAGAAAGTAGACCGTGATCCAGCCGCTCCAGGTTTCAAAATCTTCGTCCGAGAAACCCAGGTCGATCCATGCCCGGCCATCGGGGAAACCGCCGCCGACATCTGCCACAACGGCCGTGCCATAGCCGGGGATATAAACCTGCGAGCCGGCCAACTGGTTGTACCACAGGCGCGGCATCGCCACCACCCCGCGCTTGACCGGCAGCCCGAGGGCCGTGCCAGAAAAGCAGCGGTCCGGCACGCCCGAGCGGCAAGGTGAATAGGATGTGGCATACATCGAAAACGCGCGCCAGTATTGCAGGTTTTCCTGCCCTGGCACAGCCTGCAAAGTGATCTTTGTGCCCAGCCCGCTCAGGCGGTCTTGCGGCGGCTGGACAACCGTCTCGGCTTCTTCAAAGCGGGCCGTCTCGACCCCGTCTTCGTAGCGGATGCGCGTGCGTGTTACCAAGACACCCGGCCTGCCCGGCGAGAGAATTTCTTCCACACCCAGCGGTACTTCGGGCGCATCGGTATACTGTGTTTGGAAAGGAATGGTTTTTTGCAGCAGCGAGAGCGATTCGCGCACGCGGACGATTTGGACGACCCCGTCAGCGGGTACCGGATCGGACTCAGCCGGCAGGCTGGTATCCAGCCCGAGCAGCGGAATCCCGGCTGAGGCCAGGGCCTGCCCCACCGTCTGTCCGTTGGCGCGGACCGTGATCTCCTGCCCATCGACGCGGACGGTGATCTGGCGCGCCGGGCGATATTCCACCGTTGTATCAGCCTGCAGCAGCGCTTCGGGCGGCGGCCAGGTCAAGTCGCGTTCGCCCAGGGTCAGGCCGATCTCGCCCAGGGCCTCGCCCACCGTCGGCGCGGAGGAGGTGAATGTCGTCTCGCCGTCGGGGGTCAGCAGCCTGACCTGCCAGGCTTGCGGGGTGGCCGTCGCCGGGCTGGTTAGCGGCGCAGATATATCGACTGGCTGGCAGGCCGCCAATAGTACTGTGAGCATGAGCCAAATTGCCTTTCGCATGGCCTGATTGTAATCCATACAAGTTTTTCCTGGCAAATTTCCCAAAAACCCATAAAGAACAGCGTAAAAAGTGTAATTGTTCACAATCTTGGGCTGGTTTGCCTTCCCTCGGTTATAATTCGCGCAACCAAAATCCCACATTTGCACAACTGAACAACCAAGGAGACTGTATGCTACACGAACCAGCCACACCTGCAGGAAAAGACCCCGCCGGGCCGTATAAAATGCGCCTGGGCGTCTGGATGTTTATCTTCTACGCCTTGTTTTACACCGGGTTTGTTGCCATCAACTTGCTCAGTCCGCAGGCAATGGGCGCAATCGTCTTTGCCGGGCTGAACCTGGCAACCGTCTATGGCATGGCGTTGATCATTGTCGCATTTGTCGAAGCCCTCATTTACAACGCCATGTGCAGCAAAAAAGAAGCTGAACTGGAGCGCAAAGCGCCAAAGGGCAAAAAAGCAGCCAGCAAATCCAACAAAAAGGGCAGGGCTTAACTCATGGCTATTTTCGTCTTTATCGCCTTTGTCGTTTTTGTGATCGGCCTTTCGCTTTATTTGGGAAACAGGGCCAAGACCTCCAGTGGATATTATGCAGCGGGAGGAAATATTCACTGGGGCGTGAACGGGATCGCCTTCGCCGGGGATTATCTCTCCGCGGCCTCCTTTCTCGGCATCTGCGGCCTGATCGCCACTGTCGGCTATGACGGCTTCCTGTATTCGATCGGCTACCTGGCCGGGTGGATCGTGGCCCTTTTCGTTGTGGCCGAACCGCTCAAGAAGCTGGGCAAATACACTTTCACCGATGCGGTGGACGCCAAATACAACTCGCGCGGCATCAAACTGGCCGCCGCTGTCAGCACCCTGGTTGTCTCGATCTGCTATCTCATCCCGCAGATGGTTGGCGCGGGCGTATTGGTCGAGCCGCTTCTGGGCATTCCACATGCCTGGGGTGTGGTGATGGTCGGCGCGATCGTGATCACCATTGTCGCCACAGCCGGCATGGCATCCACCACTTATGTCCAATTTCTAAAAGGCGCCCTGCTGATCGTTTTCTCGACCGTTTTGGTCGGCGCAGTCGTCATGCGCGGCCTTTCGACCACGCCTGACCAGGGCGGCGCGGTTCCCTTCTACAAATACTCGCACATCGAAGCGACGAAAACAGACGGCCAGGTGCAGTCAACGAGCGTGGAGGTGCTGGAGCAGGTCGATGTCAAGGGCGGGCTGACCTTTGTGCGGCTCAACCAGGATGGCAGGGAAGCCTGGTGGTACGCTTCTGAATCGGATGGCGCGGTCACACTCAAGGAATCGCAATCGGTGGTAGCCAAAACCAGCGGCAAATGGATCAATGGCGCACCAGAATCAGAAGAAAACCAGTTGCGCCAGGTCGGCAACATGGAAAAAGTTCGCGGACAGACCGAAATCGAAACTGGCAGCATGTCCCTTTTCGAGTTCCTGGCTGCCATCACCGACAAAGACACGATTGTCCGCACCTGGAAAAACGCCAGCTTTAGCAACAGCGCGGGCGAAAAAGTAACTGTCTACTATCCCTATGATGTAGCTGGCGATCGGATCATGCGTCCCGGCCTGAAATTCAAAGTGGAAGGTACCCTGCTCGAACGGCTGGATTTCCTTTCGCTGATGCTGGCGCTCTTCCTGGGGACTGCCGCCCTGCCGCACATCCTGATTCGCTATTACACCGTACCCAGCCCGGCCAGCGCGCGCAAGTCGACCATTGTGGCGATTGCCGCGATCGGCTTTTTCTACATCCTGACCCTGTTCATGGGCCTGGGCGCAATGGTCAGCGGCACGATGAACCCGGCCGATAGCAACATGGCCGCCCCCCTGCTGGCGCGTTCGTTTGGCGAACTGCTCTTTGCAGTCATTTCAGCCATCGCTTTTGCAACTGTGCTCGGCACCGTCAGCGGCCTGATCGTGGCGGCTTCCGGCGCGGTGGCCCACGACCTGTTCGACCGCTACTTCCAGATCAAAATGGATGACCGCCAGAAAGTCATGGCCGGAAAAATCTCGGCCTTTGTCATCGGCGGCATCGCTATTGTGCTGGGAATCATTTTCAAAGGCATGAACGTTTCCTTCCTGGTCGGGCTGGCTTTCGCTGTGGCGGCTTCGGCCAACCTGCCGGCCATCGTCATGCTCCTTTTTTGGAAGAAGACCACCGCGCGGGGCATTGCCGCCTCGATCGTGGTCGGGATCGTCTCTTCGCTGGGACTGATCGCCCTGTCGCCGGAACTGTTCACACTCTACGGCATGAATCCGCTTGACGCGCCGATCCCCTTCAGCAACCCGGGCATCATCTCGATCCCGCTCAGTTTCATCACGCTGGTGGTGGTCTCGCTGCTGACGCAGAAAAAAGAAACAGCAACTGCCTAAAGAAATGAGCGGGATGTGCCGGTTGGTACATCCCGCTTTTCTTTGTTTTGGTATAAACTCGTAGATATGGCATCCACCCTGCTCGTCAACCTGCACACCCACACGCTCTTTAGCGATGGCGAATTAACGCCTGAAGCACTGGCGGCCAACCTGGCCAATGCCGGGGTGCGCTATGTGGCCCTGACCGATCACGACACGCTCGAAAGCCTGCCGCGTTTCGAGGCGGCGCTCAGCAAACGTGGACTGGCCTACCTGCCCGGGCTGGAGTTGACAACCTGGCACGAGGGCCGCGAACTGCACCTGCTGGCCTATGGTTTCGACCCGGCCCACCCCGATCTGAGCGCAACCCTGATCTCAATGCGCCAGGTGCGCGAGTTGGAAGTTCACAGCATTGCCGGGTCGCTGAGGAAGAAGGGCACAAGTCAGCCCAACGGCAGGCTGGATCTGCCCGCTGTCAGCGCCGCGCCAGATGGGCGGCTGGAGGCCGGGGCGGCCATCGACCTGGTCCATCGCGCGGGGGGCAAGGTTTTTTGGGCGCATCCGCTGATGTATGAACCCGACCTGGAGCGGCTGGAAGAGCATGTGGTGGCCTTGAAAGCCTTGGGGCTGGACGGGTTGGAGGCGATTTACGAGTCGTTTTCAACAGAACAACGCACCGGGTTGGTTGAAATCGCCAATCGGCAGGGATTGCTGATCAGCGCCGGAACCGACCTGCACACCGCTGAACAAGGATCCGGGATAGAAATGCCCAGGGAAGACTGGGCCCGCTTCAGGGAAGCTGTGTTCGCCAGCCCGACTTTTAGCGAAAAAGCATCCGGCGCGGGGAAAACCGTCCCTGGCAACCCGGCGGCGCGGCAGGCGGCTGGAAAATCCCATCACTTTCGACGCCGCTCTTACGTTTTGCGCATTTTCCTGCCAACCCTGGTTGCGATCGGCTTATTCCTGATTGCGATTTGGGCCTTGATTTTGCCTTCGTTCGAGCAAACCCTGCTGGAACGCAAGCGCGAAATGATTCGCGAGCTGACCAACTCGGCCTGGAGCATTTTGGCTTCGTATGAGCGTGACGAGCAAAATGGCCTGCTGACCCGCGAGGAAGCCCAGGCGCTGGCAATCACGCGCGTGGAAGCGCTGCGATACGGGCCGGAGGGCAAGGATTATTTCTGGATCCAGGACTTGCAGCCGCGCATGATCATGCACCCCTACCGCCCAGACCTGAACGGACAGGATGTCTCCGACTTTAGCGACCCGCGCGGCGCACCGATTTTTGTCGAGTTTGCCAAACTGGTTCAGCGCGAGGGCGAAGGCTATGTTGACTACGTCTGGCAGTGGAAGGACGACCCTGAACGGCTGGAGCCAAAAGAATCATATGTAAAGGGTTTCGCGCCCTGGGGTTGGGTGGTTGGTACCGGCATTTATACCGACGATGTGCGTAGCGAAATCGTGCGCATCGAGCGCAGCCTGGTCAATACGGCCCTGGCAATTTCTGGCGCGGTGGTTTTGCTGTTGGTCTTCGTTTTGCAGCAAAGCCTGCGCATCGAGCGCGAACGCCAGGAAGTGCTCGATAGCCTGCGCGACTCAACCGAGCGTTATCACTCGCTGGTCGAAGCCACCACCGAAGGCACCCTGCTGATTCTGGATGAGCGCTGCCGTTACGCCAACCCAACCTTTTTAAGGCTGACCGGCTTCAGTGAGCGCCAGCTTGAATTTCTCGAACTGGCGGATATCCTGCCACGTGAAGCGGGCAACCTTCCGATTTGGGAGAATATCGAACGCGCCGACGGACAGGAACTGACTGATGGCGAAACCTTCGATGGAATCTTGCGCCACGCCGATGGCCGTTCACTGGAATGTGTGCTGGCCCTCAACCCGATCGTTTTTGCGGGTCAACGCGGCTTCATCCTGCTGGCGCGCGACCTGGCCCGCCAGTCGGCTCTGCTTGCGGATGAACTGCCCTTAAAATCAGCCCAATCTGCCCCGCTTGGCATTTTCCGCGCCCGAGCGGCGCGCCGCGCTGCCCTACTGGAAATGAACCCCGCCATGCGTGAGTTTTTCAATGAGTCCCAACCCGCCCTGGCCGATTTATTTTCTGATTCGGCTGACTTTGACTCATTTTTGCAAACCTTACAGAACAGCGGCGAGGTGAACAAACTCATCTTGCACGTCGAAACCAGCGATGCGGCGGCGCGCTTCCTGTCGCTTTCGGCACGGCTGGTGTCAGATGAACGCGGACAGGCCACCTACATCGACGGTATTCTCGAAGATGTGACCTCCGCTCGTAAGCAGGAGGCCGGACGCGAAGCGCTGATCGAAAAACTGCAGGCTTCGCTCTTGTTCCTACACGAACCAATCAGCAAGCTGGGCCGCGATGCGCTGGTCTGCGATATGAACACAACGGTCGCGGAATTGGCGCGCCTGATCACCGAGCGCAATGTGACTGCCGCGCTGGTCGCCAGCGCGGATTCTGTGATCGGAATCGTGACCGACCACGACCTGCGCGCGCGTGTATTGGCTGAGAATACATCCCTGAACGCGCCTATCCACACGATCATGAGCGCGCCTTTGACAAAAATCCCCGAAGACGCGCTGATCTACGAGGCCCTGATGCGCATGGAAGAGCGCGGCGTACGCCATCTAGCGGTTGAAGACCATGACGGCCAGATCGTCAGCGTGATCGATAATAAATCGCTGATCCAGTTCCAGCGCTATGGTTCGCTTGTGCTGACGCGCGAGATCTCACGTTCGGCCAGCCCAGAGGAAGTCGCCCAACACGCCGAGCGCACGCCACTACTGGTTAGGACCCTGCTCGATAGCTCCGCCCGCCCGCGGCACGTGACCAACATGCTGGCCGCCATCTGCGATTCAGCCAGTGAGCGGCTGGTGCAACTGGCAATCGACGAACTCGGGCCGCCGCCCGCGCCCTTTGCATTTATCGCCATGGGCAGCCAGGGACGCCAGGAACAGACTCTCGTCACAGACCAAGACAATGGCATCATCTACGCGCCTCCTGAAAACTCCGACCCCGAGCAGGTCAGCGAATACTTCATCCGCCTGGGGAAACGCGTCTGCGGCGGCCTGAATCGGGCTGGCTATCCGCTCTGCCGGGGCGGGGTGATGGCGGGCAACCTGCGTTGGTGCCGTTCCCTGCCCGATTGGATTTCCAGCTTCGAAGGCTGGGTTGACAAATCCGAGCCACAGGAGATCATGGAAGTCAGCATTTTCTTCGACTTCCGCACTGTCTACGGCGAAGCCGATCTGACTCACGAACTGCGGCGCGCCATCCATGCCGGACTGCTCGATCAAGCGGCCTTTTTCCACCACTTTGCACAAAACGCGCTGACCTTCAAGCCGCCCTTCCGTTTGCTCGGCAACATCTACCTGGGTGGCATCGCAACCGAGCACGCCGGTGAAATCAATCTGAAAGATGCGATGATGCCGATGGTCAGTTTTGCGCGCCTGTATGCCTTGCGCCACCAAATTAACCAGACCCACACCCTGGAACGCATCGAAGCCCTGACGGAGCGGGGGGTGATCTTGCCCTCCAGCCGCGATGAGATCGCGGCATCTTACGATTTTCTGATGCAGCTGCGGCTGCAAAACCAAATCGCCGCCATCCAGGCCGGGCGCGCGCCGACGAATCTTATCCACCCAGGCAAATTGGGCTACATCCAACAGGAACTGCTCAAGCAGGCCTTCGCCCAAATCGCGGCGGTGCAGAAGAAGGTCAGTTACGACTTTTTAGGCGGGGTATAAAATCTCTACTCTTAACCGGCGCTGTTCATGATGTGAATCTCGGCATCCACGCCAGCGTCGGTCAATCCTTTTTCGACCGCTTCCCGGTCTGTGAGTGAAAAACGAAGGGCGATGCCGCAATCGCTGGAGAGTTCGCGCGGGGTGGGGATGAGTTTGACGGTCAGCCCAATTTTTTGTAGGATTTTTTCCGCTCTCAGGGCGGATGTGGTGGTGTGAAAGAGTACAACGCCCTGATTCATGCTGCCGCAATCCTCGCCACCGCCCTGATGACGGTATCGATTTCATCGAGCGTGGTCAGCGGCCCCGGCGCGAGACGGACTGTCCCTTCCGGGAAGGTGCCCAGGCTGCGATGGGCTGCCGGGGCGCAATGCAAGCCGACCCGGCACAGGATGCCGTATTCATCGTCCAACCGGTAGCCAATTTCAGAGACGCGCCGGCCTGCAAGCGTGAAAGAGATAACCGCGGTCGATAGACCGGGGTCGCCTGGCCCGTACAGGCGCAGCCCCTCGATATTCCCCAGTCCCTCGCGCAGGCGGGCAGACAGTTCCAGTTCATGGGCGCGCAGGGCATCCAGCCCGCGCTGCTGAAGCCAGTTTAGCCCCGCGCCCAACCCGGCAATGCCGACTCCGTTTGGAGTGCCGCTCTCGTAGCGGTCAGGCAGGTCATCGGGCTGGATTTCGTATTCCGAACGGCTGCCCGTGCCGCCATGCACCAGCGGATCGAGTTGCGCGGAGTCGAAGAAATCCGCCAGGATGAGACCACCGGTGCCGGGCGGGCCTTGCAGTCCTTTGTGCCCGGTGAAAGCCAGCAGGTCGATTCCCATTTGAGTTACATCTATCGGCAGGACTCCGGCTGTTTGGGCGGCATCCAGCAATAGGAGCGCGCCAGCGGCATGCGCCAGGACGGCAATCTCTTTAACGGGAGCAATCGTCCCGCTAACGTTACTGGCGTGATTGAGCACGACCAGCCGCGCGCCGCCCTCCAGCGCGGCGGCAAAGGCTGCGGGAGAGAGAGTCCCGTGTGTGTCCGCCGAAACGACATCCACTTTTACCCCGCGTTTTTCCATCTCACGCAGGGGGCGCATGACGGCATTGTGTTCCATGCCGCTGGTGACAACGCGCTGTCCGGGCTGGAGCAGGCCTTGTATCGCGGTATTCAGCCCATGGGTGGCATTGAGAGTGAACGCAACACGCAGCGGATCGGTAATGCCGAAGAACTCCGCCAGCGTTTCGCGGACATCGTAAACGGTCCGCCCGGCAGCAATAGACAGGCGATGGCCAGAGCGGCCGGGGTTGCCCCCGGCGCGCTCGAGAAAATCGGTCATCGCCGCGCCAACGGCGGGCGGTTTGGGCCAGGAAGTTGCGGCGTGGTCGAGGTAGATCATTTTTTCAGGGTGATGCGATAGGTTTCGTCGGCATCTTGCGTAATTTCAGCATTCCCGCCGGCCAACTTGCCGGTGCGCTGAATGTTGGTGCGCGAGGTGTACGAATCGGTCAGGACAACGAGTTTGCCTTTCCCGATGGAAAGCAAGGCTTCGCGGGTCAGCATGGCCGGTTCAGGACACGAAAGGCCGCGCGCGTCGATGGTTTTGGTTTCAGACATGAGTTTTTCCTTTCTGGTTGCCACAGAGAGCGATGATGATTTATCTCCAAATCTTCGCAACTCTGCGGCCGATATTTCAGGCGGCGCGGGTTTCACGCATGGTCAGGCCAATGATGGACAGAATCACCAACCCGACAATAACGATGGCAGGGCCGTTCGCGCCAACACCGATGGGAGAACTGGCCAGGCTGTAGGTGTGGGCAATACCCGCGCCGACAAGCATCCCAAAAACGAAGATGCCCGCGTCAGCATCGCCTTCGCCGCTCAGGAAAACCTGCCGGCCGGGGCATCCGCCCGCCATGGTGAAGGCCAGACCCGCCAAGACCATGCCGCCAAAGTTCCAGAGCAGATCGGTGTGAGCAACCGGCTGGCCTTCAAAGCCAGGTTTGAATTGTCCGAGAATGAGATTGGTGACAAATGCGGCCACCAGCAAAGCCAAAACCCCATTGAGCAGGTGCATATCGCGCAGCAGGACGACATCGCGCAACGCGCCAACCGTGCAGAAGCGGCTGCGCTGGGCCAGAAAACCGATCAGCAAGCCTGCGCCAAGGGCGATCAGCCAGGGTGCGTACTGGCTGCCAGGGCCGGAGATCGAGAAGAAGATCGGGCCAACCGGGTTGCCGTCAGCATCCCGGCCAAAGAGTGGGGCAACCAGCAGCAGGGCAAGCAGAATGAGCACAAAAACGGGCATGACCCAGCCGACAACGGATGAAGCCGGACGGCTGCGCCCCAGGCTAAATCCGCGCTTGAGGAAGATGATCCCCAGTCCAATCCCGGCAAACAGGCCGAGAATGCCAGGGATGGCGTTCCAGTCGCCGCCGCCCAGGCGCAGGTAGGCGCGCCACGGGCAACCGAGGAAGACCAGCGCCCCGATCATGGCAAACATGCCAAGCAGGAAGCGGATCAGCGGGGAGGAGCCGCCGCGTGGCTTGAATTCACGGAAGAGTAGGGCGGCCACAAGCGCGCCCAGCACAAAGCCGATGATTTCCGGGCGGATGTATTGCACGACGGCGGCGCGGTGTAAACCAAGCGCCCCGGCAATATCGCGATTGAAACAGGCCACGCAAATCCCCATGTTGCCGGGGTTGCCCAGCGCAACCAGCACAGGCGCCAGCACACCGACGACAATGCCGGTCAGTATCGGCCCCCAACGGGAAGTAAGAAAATTGGAAAGTGCACGCATGGTACGGGTTCCTTATCAGTTAAATGAAAATGGGTCTCCGAGCGCAAGCCGAA